>JALYOB010000150.1 GCA_030857085.1 Acidobacteriota bacterium
GGGTCCCCTCGCCGCGCCCGGAACGTACAAAGTACGTCTCGCGAAGCGCGTCGAAGGGGTGGAAACTCCCATCGGCGAAATGCAGACCTTCACGGTCGTACCGCTGTATCTCTCGACTATGAACGATGCGGATCGCGGCAAAGTTCTCGACTTCCAGCGCCGTGCCTCGCGCCTCCAGAAAGCCATCCTCGGCGCCGCGCGCGCAACCGAAGAGGCACTCACGCGCGTCCAGTACATCCGCCGGGCCATCGATCAGACCGAGAACGTCAATCCCGCCATCGTGCAGCGCGTGAACGCCATCGACACGACGCTGCGCGACATCAATGAGGCACTGACCGGCGACGTCGTCGCGCGTGCCGAGGCGGAGCCGTCGCTGCCGTCACTGCTCGATCGCATTTCGACGGCGGTCAATGGACTGACCACCACCCAGCCGCCGACCAACACCCATCGTCAGGCGCTGGACACGGCAGAACAGCAGTTCGTGCCGCTGCTCGCGAAACTCCGTCAGGCAGTGGAAGTCGAGCTGGGCGCCATTGAACGCGAGCTCAATGTCGCCGGAGCGCCCTGGACGCCGGGCCGCATTCCGGTCTGGCAATAGTCATTTCGCATAACGCGCGAGCAGATGCTGTCGCAATGTCGCGACCATCTGCTCGCGCGATCGGCGCGCTTCGAACGTGTGGTTCGCATGGTCAATGCGCCACACGTTGATGCGCCCCTCGCGCCGCAGCCGCTTGACCGTGGGTCCGCCGTGCATCATGAGCAGGTCATAGCCGGCGTCGAAGCGCGAGAAAATGAACGTCAGTTCGCGTCCCGAGGCGATGATGCGCTGCAGATCGCGTTCGAGATCGTTTCTGCGCTCCATCCGCTCGTGGCGCAGTCGTTCGACGAGCGGCGCAAAACGGGTCGACAGGATGTCGCGAAAACGCTGCAGGACCGCGCGTGCGACACTCCCCATCCGCACCTCGCCGCGCAGTAGTTTCACCCACCGTCCGCGCGTGCGCATCGAGCGCATGTACTGCTGCCATTCGTCATAACGCTGGCTGTTCGACTGATCGAGCGACATTCCGGGCTCGTAATAGAATGTGAGCGGGTTGATGAGCACACTTTCGACCAGCGACGCACCATCGAGGTCGAGTGCGGCGTGAAAGGACGCGTGCGCGCCGGAGCACAATCCCATCGAGACGAATCGGTCGTGCTGCATTGCGCCCATGACCTTCTCGATGACCGCGCTGGAGGTCGACAAATAGGGATCGTTTTCTTCGGCCGGGTCGGCGATGAAACTGTCGCCCAGTCCCGGAAGGTCATAGCGCAAACAGCGATAGCCGACGCGCGATAACGCACGGGTCACGTCGACGTACAAACGATTCGGCCCGACATGATGCGTCGAGCCGCCATTGGCGAGCAGCAGTACGGGCAGATCGCCACGCGCGCCTGCGACCGGTTCGCTGACGATGCCGAACACCCCGTCATCGACCCGCACGATCGACTCGCGCACGCCGTCGACGATGTGTGTCGTGCGTACGCTCGGCAACGACTGCTGCGGCGCCGGCTTGCCCGCGTCGCGCGCGATCCAATCGACAATGTCGGTGATCGCTTTGGTCGGCACGACCGCATTGTGCGGCGGCAGGAGCATCTCTTCGTATCCGCCGGCGGAGAGTTGCTCGACCGCAATCCCGGCATTCGCCCAGACATCGCGCAATCGCTCATCGGCCGGTGCGTCCTCGCGCACGACGATCAAGGCGCGTTTCGTTTTCGGCACTACGTTCTCGACATTCAATGCCGCAATGTCGCGCTGCGTCTCCTCGGTCAGCAGGAATCCGCCCGGCTCGATCTCGCCCGCTTCGGTAACGCTGTGGTTCTCACCTGTGAGATGGATGGCTCGCAATTCGCGCGAATAGGCGCGCCCGCGCACCACCGGCACCCACAGCACCACTCCATCCACCTCTTCCTCCGCCGCAAACAACGCGGCGAGCGTCGCACCGAATCGGAATCCCGCCACCACAATGCGCTCTGCTCCCGATAATTGGCGCAATGTGCGCGCGGCGTGGCGCACCGAGTCGCGCCACGCGGCGACGCGGCCGGGATCTTCTTCCGCGCCCGCCGAATCGCCAGTGCCGTCATAGTCGAAACGCAATGACGCGATGCCGGCGATGGCCAGACGATCGGTGAGATGCCGCAGGGAGCGGTGCGAGTGAATGTATTCGTGGCCGAGGGGCGGACAGACCAGGACGGCGATCTCGCGGCGCGTGCGTTCTTTCGGGGCGTGATACCAGCCGAACAGCGACCGTGACTCCGGCCCGAAAAACAGCGGCGTGCGCGCCACGTTCATGCACGCACTCCGATGCGCACGCTTCCCTCGAGATTGATGGCAGCGAGAAATGCCTGCGGCTTGTCGACATTGCCGCGCAGCAGGACGTTTCTGGCGCGGCGCGGCGTCAGATGAAAATCATCGTCGTCCGCGAGCAATCCATCCGCGTCAATGTGAACGGCGCGGAGGAAGCGGTCACTCTCGATGGTGACGTGCCACAGGTCATCGGCGACGCGCGCTGCACTCGCGGTGACGTTTGCGGACATCCGCCGCGGCTCGATTGCGTGCGGAAAATGAAACGCCTCCGCGAGGACGGAGCCGTTTTCCGCGAACAACGTGGCGATGGAAACATCGTGACTCGGCGGGCCAAAACGATAGGCGTACGCCACGTCATAGAAGCCGCCAAGCATTGCATCCGCGACAAAGGTCTGCTTCGAGCGCGGACTGACGTCACAAGAGACGCTCGCCTGCGCGACGACGGCGTGACCATCGCGCAGAAGCAGCAATTCGAGCGTTCCACACAGCGGGTCTGCCGATTCATTGATGACGTGCAGATGCAGCCCGTCGAGGCCCTCGTCTGTAATGACGACCGTCTGCGGCTGCCAGACGCGCTTCAATGCATGAAAACACGCCTTCGGAATTCCGCGGCTGTCGAGCACTCCCCAGCCCGCGCCGGGCCAGAAGTCGCGCGCGAACCACACCAGACCGCCGCCGCACGCACTATGCGTACTGCGCCATTCCGAAAATACCTGCGCCATCACCTCGCCGGTCACAATGCGACTGAGCTCGAGATACCGCTGGCTGTCGAACGAGCGGAGCTGCACCGGATCGACGCCGAACAGCAGCCCGAGGTAGTGATCGCGCACGTCTTCGAAATCCCACGCAGCGCCGACGTCGCGCGGCGTGCGGCGCTTCCAACGGGGATCGTGCAGCGCGAACGAATCGCCCTGCATGACGTCGTCGATCACCGCCTGCGCCGGCACGTTCGCGAATCCGAGGCATTCGGGGGTGAAGCGAACGTTGGCACGCCGGGCGTCGGTGAGCGGGCGCAGATACGCGCCGACGCCGTAGTAATGGGTCACTCCCGTGCCGGTATGAAAGGGCAGCGCGCCGCCGCTCGGGGTCGAGGGAACATAAACGCTGCCGGGGTGCAGCGACGCACAAAGCTCCGGCAGCACCTCGGCGAACAGTGCATTGCGCCACAATTCGCGCGGCGCGCCGACCATCGCCGCCTGCTGTTCGACCTCGCTGTTGCCGCAATAAACGGCCACGCAAGGATGTGCAGCGAGGCGCTCGATCTCCTGCGTCGCCTCGGCGCGCACGTTCGCGACGAACTGCGCGTCACCGGCCGGATAATCCATGTTCGCGAACATGAAGTCCTGCCAGACGAGCAGCCCCAGTTCGTCGCACGCACGATAGAACGCATCGCTCTCGTACACCATCGTGCCGCCGACGCGAATCATGTTCGCGCCCGCATCTCGGAATCGTGTCAGGCTCTCGCGCGGATCGCCATTGAGCGAGACGATGTCCGCACTGGTCCAGCAGACGCCGCGGCAGAACACCTCCTCGCCATTAACCCGTAACGTGAAACCGCCGTCGTCCTGCAATGCCTCAATGCCGCGGAAGCCGATCGGGCCGCAGTCGATGGTCTGATCGTCGACGGTCACCGCACAGTCATAGAGAAACGACTCGCCGTGCGTGTGCGGCCACCACAACTGCGGATTCTCGACCTGCAGCTTCCCGCGCAACACGCCACGGTCCGCATGCAACGCGACGTGCGTCTCGCCTACGCGCAGTTCGCCGCTTTGTGCATCGCTGACGCACGACATCTCGACCGAACCATGAACGGACGTGCGGATCGCAATGCGAGGCCGCGCTTCACCAAACGAAACGTCGCGCCACGGCCCCACCGGTGCCACAGGCGGCGTCCAGCCCGGCATACGACCTAAAAGGGACGTGCGGAACCACCGCAATTGCTGGTGCTTCACCAGCTTCGTTTTCCAGCGCGGACGCGGACGCCGCTGCGCCAGTGCGGCATTGAGCGAGCGGAAACAGAGCACCAGCTCATTCGACGACTGCAGATGCGCGCGCACATCGACACTGTGGCGCTGAAACATGTTCGATGATTCAAGCACGCGACTGCCGTTCAGCCACACTTCCGCCAGCGTCGCCAGTCCGTCGAGGTGGAGAAACGGGGCGCCGTCGATGGTCGTGCGATACCACCAGTCGCGATCGTCAAAGTCCTCGATGTGATCGAAATCCCACAATCCCGCGGCGCGTAACGACTGCGCGACCGTACCCGGCACAATCGCGGGAATCCACGTCAGCGCCAGAGCGTCCAGTTGCGCCGGATCGGCGGCCGCATTGGGCGCCGTCGACGCGAGCGACCACTGGCCCGGCGCACTCATTTCACAAATACCGCGCTTTCAGTCCGCCGATGCCTTTCTCCCACCGCTCCGCCATTGCGTCGATCGGCGTGAGGTCGAGCGGCTTGCGCCGCGCCATTGCCCGCGCCAGCTGAAACTGAAACGTCTTCGCCCCTTCCGACAACTCGAGAAACGTGCGCGCCAGCTCGTCGAGGTTTTCTTCGCCGTGTGCACTGAGCCACTGCAGGTATGTCGCCGACAGCTCATAGCACGCGCCGAATTGGCGCAGTGTGGCGAACGAATACTGGTGGAACATCTCGATACTCTCCTGCAGCAGTCCCGTCAAATCGCGTTCGAAACGCGCTTTGAACGCGACGAATGGATTCTCGTCCGGCACCAGAGCGAGATGTTTCCTGAGGAGTCGCAGAGAATTCTGCACGAGCGCTTGCGAGTCTTTTTCCTGCGCGGTGCGGAGTTTCGCAAATTCCGTGTACGGCGGCAGATCGGCGGGATTCGGCTCCTGCCTCAGTCGAAAGATGTCGAGAAAATCGTCGCCTTCAAGTTGAAAGTAGCCAGCATTGTGAAAATAGCCGAGGCGGCGATTTTCGACGTCGAGCTCAATGACGGCGATGGTGGTCTTCACATGCGCCAGCTTGTACGCCGTCCCCGCGGTATCGGGCAGATAGTACGAATCGACTTCCACCAGAACGGGACGTCCGCGTCCGACCTGCTCTTCCACATGCGCGAGCAGCGGACGCCAGATCGCCAGCTCCTGCACGTCGAAGCCGTACAGCTCCTGCAGATCGAGGAGCGGAAACTTGAAGAACGTCCATTGATCGCCTTCGAAGTCGATGGCCAGCGTGAACGGCAGCGCCGCGATCGGCTCGTGCCCATACGCGTGCGCGAGCTCGACCCACAAATCGACATAGCAATTCGTTTCCGCCCAGATACGCCCTTCGCCGTGAATCGGGTGGCGCTTGTAGGTCTTTGGATCGAGCGCGAGGACTCGTTTGGTCATAGAGCGAGGGTATTGCGGACGTGCGACGGCCATTGTGCGGGAGCGAAGCCGTGCTTTCTGAAGAGCGCGAGTGCGGTGCGTTCGAGGCCGAAGCCCACGCAGGCGGAGTGCGCGACCTCGCCATCCGCTGTACGAATGTCGAAGGCGACGCCGAAATGATCGAGGTGGTAATTGCACGAGGCGATGGCGGTCGGCTTCTCCGCGTTCGCCACAGGAGCGACAAGCTCGAATTTCAGCTCCTGTTCGCGCTGCGTCGCCGCCATCACGCGGCCGCCGCGGCCGAAAAACGGATCGTTCGCGATCACCGCCTGCACGTCGAGGTCGAGCTTGCGCAGCATTTCCTCGCCGCGCGCCAGCCATTCGTTGCGATGCGCGAGCGCCTGATCGGGCGTGCCGATGCGCACGAATTCGTGCATCCGGAAAATCTGCAGACGCGCCGGATCATCCGAGGGCTCATGGCGGAACACGAACGAGCGCAGATCCACAATGCGGCCTTCGGACGGCAATGTGCCCGTCGCCGTTCCATAGAGCGGATAGCAGGCGGCCGGCGTCATCATTACGTCGGTCGGCGACAGATCCGCGGCCCAGTTCTCGCCTGCTTGTTTTTTCGTCGCGAGCTGCAACGACTCGCGTTCCGATCCTGCAAACGTATGCACCGATCCCATGAGATTGGGAAACGTTTCGAGGTGATCGGTGCGCTGATAATTCTGGCGCGTGAGGAGCGGCGGGAAGCGAATCACCTCGGCGTTCTGGTCTGCGCCCATGCGCGTCACATACGCATCGAAATGCTCAATGACGCTCTCGAACACGCCGGACAATCCGTAAACGCCGCGGACGCCGGTCGGAATCAGCAGACGCGCGTCGAGCAGTTCGCCTAAGTAGGAGGTGTATGGATCGGCGGCCGCGTGCTCGCTCACCGTCACGTCACACCTCCCTCAATGCGAGCAGCATCGTCGCATTGTGGCCGAGGATGCGGTCATTGTTGACCATCAGCGCGGCGCCGTATGCGTCGCGCAAATGGCGGCCGAGGGTGAATTTCGAATCGTTGCGGTAGCCGGAGATGCCGCAGATGAGCATCGCCTTACCGACGATGTCCACAATGAGCTGTGAGCTCGAGAGTTTCAGATTATTGACCCGCGTGGCGAAGACGAAGCTCTTCAGTGCGTCGCGGTCGCCGCTCTCGCGCAGCCGGTGGTAATCGGCCGTCACTGCATTGACGTTGTTGCGCATTCCATTGAGCACGATGTCGACTTCCGCCAGCCGCAGGCTCGACGCCGGAGGTAAATGCGGGTTCTTCCGCGCCTCGGCACGCACATACGCGCGCGCCCGATTGACGGCGTCCGCCGCAATGCCGAGCCACAACGACGACCAGACGATGTGCGACACGGGATGCATCGTTTCACTGAGGATGGCGTCGAACGGAAGCGGCAGAATCTGTTCCGCGGAACCTTCGGCCGTGAGCGTGAATCCGAGGCTGCATGTGCCGCGGAAGCCGAGCGTGTCCCAGGGAGAGATCGGCTCGAGCTGCACCGCATCTTTCTGGACGAGCACCTGCACCTGATCGCTCGACGCCGCATCGGGCGCGCGGCGGCTGGTCACGAGTATGTCGTCCGCCTGTGCGCCATACGAAATCACCGGCGCTTTTTTCGTCAGACGAAAGCGTTCGCCTTCGACTTCGACCGCACAAATGCTCGAACGGAGATCGCCGCCGACGCCGAGCTCCGTCGTGGCCGATGCGATCAACCGCTGCTGCACGACCACATCGCGTAAATAGCGTTGAAAGTACGGCGATTCGCTGGCGTGATGCACGATACAGGCGACCTGAATCTGGTGCATCGCGAAGATCATGGCCGTCGAGCCGCAATAGTGGCCGAGGATTTCGCAGATGCGCGCGATCTCGACGATGTTGAGGCCCAGGCCGCCGAACGACTCGGGCACATAGGCGCTCAACAGTTGCAGCTCGCGTAATGCGTCGATCGACTCGCGGGGAAACCGCGCCTCGGCATCCACACTGTGCGAGGCGGGCGCAAGAACCTCACGCCCGACGCGATGAACCTCGGCGAGCAATGCGTCGAGATCGGGGACGGCCGCCGGGTGAGGCACGGCGCTCATGCGACGCTCGCCCGGTCCCCGGTCAACTGTTCGACCGCGCTCGCGAGTGCGGCGATGCTGCCGAACGTTTTGCGACTGAGCATGCTGTCGGGGAACTCGATGTCGAACGCATCTTCGAGCGCGAGCATCAGTCCGACGGTGGCAAGCGAGGTGAGCCCCGCCTCGTGCAGATCGCTGTCGTCGGCGAGCTCCGCGACGGGTACTGACAAACGGCCATGTTGCGAGACGATCTCGCGCACCTTCTCCGCGTGCATCCTCTTCCCTTCTCGACGGGTCTCTCGAAAATCGTCGCGCGCAAAATGCGTGCCGCGGCACTGTACGCGGCACTGCACAAGGACGAGTGCGCTCGCGCCACGCGCGCGAACACGCTACCGTGTTGCGCATGAGTCAGCTGCAGAACCGGTTCGGACAGCCGATCGGATTTCCGGTCGAAGGATGGACGCCGCGGCCGTGGCCGCCCCAGACGCCGATGATCGGCCGGACGTGCCGCGTCGAGCCGCTCGACCTCGACGGTCACGCGGCCGAGTTGCACGAGGCGAATGTCGAAGGGGACGGCAGGAACTGGACGTATCTCAATAGCGAGCCCTTTACCGATCCCGGCGAATATCGTGCGTGGCTCGCGAAGATGACCGCCGCGCCTGATCCCTTTTTTCACGCGATTGTCGATGCGGCGAGCGGTAAGGCAGTCGGCGTCGCCGCGTTTCTGCGCATCGAGCCGGCGCATGGCGTGATCGAGGTTGGGCACATCAATTACTCGCCGCGATTGCAGCGCACGACCGCGGCGACCGAGGCGATGTATCTGATGATGCGCCGCGTGTTCGACGAGCTCGGCTATCGCCGC
This sequence comes from Acidobacteriota bacterium, assembly GCA_030857085.1. Classification (GTDB taxonomy): domain Bacteria; phylum Acidobacteriota; class Thermoanaerobaculia; order Gp7-AA8; family Gp7-AA8; genus QHVT01. Next base: position 8,646 of record JALYOB010000150.1, read on the forward strand.
TATGAATGGAAGTGCGGCGACCTCAATGCGCCTTCGAAAGCGGCGGCAAAACGGCTCGGCTTTCAATACGAGGGGTTGTTCCGCCAGGCGCTGGTCTATAAGAAGCGCAATCGCGATACGGCGTGGTTTTCGATGATCGACCGCGAATGGCCGGCGATTAAGGCGGAGTACGAGCGGTGGCTCGATCCGGCGAATTTCGATGCGGATGGGCGGCAGCGGACGGCGTTGAGGGTCAGCCCGGG
>JALYOB010000581.1 GCA_030857085.1 Acidobacteriota bacterium
CCGCTGTTGATCGCGATTCAACGCGCCACGTCGACGCGGCAGGCGTTCGTTTTCGGCTGGGTCGCGCAGACGACGGCGTGGCTGGTGATGGTGCCGTGGGTGGTGCGGGTGATGTCGTATTACGGCGGGCTGCCGTATCCGGTCGGCGTGGCGATCTTGATTGCGCTGGCGGCGATTCTCGGCCTTTACGGCGCGCTCTTCGCCTCGATCGTGAAGAGCTTCCGCCTCGGCGAACGCTTTCTGCCATGGCTGCTCGTGCCGCTCACGTGGGCGGCCATCGAGTACGTGCGCACGTTCTTTCTCACCGGATTTCCATGGAATCTCATCGCCACCGCGCTCGTCGACTACACGAGCTTCGTGCAGATGGATCGCTTTGCCGGTCCCTACTTTCTCGGCGCGCTGCTGGTCGTTCCGTCGACGGTGATTGCGTGGTGGATCACGCAGCGGCCGCCGTCGATTGCGCGCGTGGTCGTCGGCGGCGCGCTGGGGATTCTCCTTCTGGTGTGGTGGGGAACGGGGCTCGTCGCGTCGAAGCTGATCGCGCGGCAGAACGGTTCGGCGGTCGTCACGGCGGCGCTGCTGCAGCCGAACATCACCCAGCACATGCGCTGGGACGAATCGAACGTCGTCGCGATTTACAACCGGATGATCGAGATGACCGTGCGCGCGGCAAAGAGCGGCGCGTCGATCGTGGTCTGGCCGGAATCGACGGTGCCGCTTTCGTACACCGAAACCGATTTCTTTCACAACGCGATCGAGCAGCTCTCGCGGCAATACGACATCGACATCATCCTCGGATCCGTGGCCACGGATCCGGCGCGGCCGACGCGCCTCTGGAACTCCGCCTTCCTCGTGAGCAACGGCTCGACCGTCGGTCACTACGACAAGATCCGTCTCGTCCCCTTCGGCGAGTACGTGCCGCTGCGGCGCATGCTCTTCTTCGCCGAAAAACTCGTGCATGCCGTCGGCGAGTTCGAGTTCGGCAACAACGATCATCCGCTCGCGGGCAAACGGACGTACGGCCCCGCGATCTGCTACGAAGTGGTCTATCCGCAGATCACGCGCGCGCAGGTGAAGAACGGCGCCGACGTGATCGTCACCATCACCAACGACGCCTGGTACGACGGGACCTCCGCACCAGCACAACATCTCGCGCAGGCACGCATGCGTGCGGTCGAAGGCGATCGCTACATGCTCCGCGCGGGAACCACCGGCATCTCCGCCTTCGTCGATCCGACCGGACGCATGCTCGAGTCGATTCCGTCGGGCGAGATCGGCATCATCTACGCGAAGTTTCAGCCGCGCACGAGCCTCACGCCGTACGTCCGTTTCGGCGACTGGTTTGCGTGGCTGGCCGTGGCCGTGGTAGTTGTCGCACTGCTGCGCAATTTCAGGAAACGCAGGGTAAACGCATGAACGAAACCACCATCTCCCGCATCGACACGCTCCGCGAACGACTCGTCTCGGTCCGGAGCTATCTTTGACTTAGCCTCCGCACGCAGGGCGCTCGATGAGATCGAGCGCGAAATGGGCGCCCCCGGATTCTGGGACAACCCCGAAAAAGCGCAGGACGTCGGCCGCAAACGCTCGACGGTCGAGAAGCGCATCAGCGCGGGGGAGTCGCTCGACACGAAATCGGAGGAGCTCGACGTGCTGCTCGACCTGCAGCGCGAAGGGGAGAACGTCGAGAGCGACATCGACTCGCTCGTCGAACAGCTCGAACGCGAAATCGATGCGATCGAGCTGACGATGAAGCTTTCGGGCGAGCACGACGAGCGCAACGCCATTCTCAACATTCACGCCGGCGCAGGCGGCACCGAGTCGCAGGATTGGGCCGAAATGCTGCTGCGCATGTACCTCCGCTACGCCGAGAAAAAAGGTTGGGCGACGGAGATCGTCGAGTACTCCGAAGGGGAAGAAGCAGGCCTCAAGAGCACGACGGTCCTGGTGCGCGGCGAGTATGCGTATGGCTATCTCAAAGCCGAAAGCGGCGTGCATCGCCTCGTGCGCATCTCGCCGTTCGATGCGGCGAAGCGGCGGCATACGTCGTTCGCATCGGTCTACGCGATCCCCGAGGTGGATGATGCGATCGAGATCGAGATCAACGACAAAGATCTGCGCGTCGACACATATCGCTCTTCCGGTGCCGGCGGTCAGCACGTCAACGTCACCGACTCCGCGATCCGCATCACCCACCTGCCGACGAACATCGTCGTCACCTGCCAGAACGAACGGAGCCAGCACAAGAATCGCGACACCGCGATGAAGCTGCTGCGCGCGCGCCTCTACAACCTCGAGCTCGAGAAGAGGAAAGAAGAGCAGGCGAAGATCGAAGGGGAGAAGAAAGACATCGGCTTCGGCTCGCAGATCCGCTCGTACGTTCTGCAGCCGTATCAGCTGGTGAAGGATCTGCGGACGCAGTACGAGGTCGGCGATCCGGCGCGCATCCTCGACGGCGATCTCGACGGCTTCATCGAAGCGTACCTCGCGGCGCAGGCGCGGAAGACGGCGGAGTAACCGTGGCGCGCAGCCGCATCGCCATCCTGACGCCGCTGCCGCCCGTGCGCAGCGGCGTCGCGCATTACGCGTCGCTGCTGATCCCCGCGCTCGCCCAACACGCGGACGTGCGCGCATTCGACTCGCCCGAAGGCTTTCGCGCCGAAGACTACGACGCGGTGTTCTATCAGCTTGGGAACAATCCGCATCATGAGTGGATCTACAAAGCCGCCGCAGGCGGCGGTAGCGAGTGGCGCGTGGCGAGTGAAGGGGGCGGTATCGCCCAGGCTACACAGCCCGGGCAACTCGCCACTCGCCACGCGCTACGCACGACGATGTCCGTCGTCGTGCTTCACGACCTCGTCCTCCACCACCTCATCGTCGAGATGACGCTCGCGCGCGGTGATGCGGAGGGGTACGTCGCGGCGATGGAGGCGAATCATGGTCCGGCGGGTGCGGCGTGGGCGCGGGGGCGGGCGAACGGGATGCACGCGGAGATCGCGAACTTTCTGATGCCTGCCTCGATCGACATTGCACAGCGCGCGGACGCGGTGATCGTGCACAACCACTACGCGCGCGAACGGCTGCTTTCGTTCGGCGTCACCACGCCCATTCACGTCGTGCCGCATCCATACATGCCGGAGACGCGGACGTTCGATCGCGATGCGTTGCGCGCGCGGCATGGCTTTACGCGCGAGACGCGCGTCATTGGTCTGTTC
>JALYOB010000151.1:0-7094 GCA_030857085.1 Acidobacteriota bacterium
CGATACGAGTCTGCAGCGTCTGAACCGCTCACTGGCCGATGTCGAGCGCATTACGGCCACGGCGCGGGAAAACACCGGACCGATTCTCAATAGCGTACGCAATGCGGCGTCGTCGGCTGAGAATGCGGCAAAGACGGTGGAGAGTACGGCCGCGACCGCGAGTCAGAACGTTGCGCCGATCGTCGAGAGCCTGCGCAATGCTGCCGCATCGGCCGAGGCGGCGGCGGGACGCGCCGAGCAGCTCATGGGAACGTCCGCGCGCCAGAATTACGACCTCGGCGAATTGATCAAAGAGATGACCCGCGCGGCCGAGGCGGTGCGTGCGCTGGCGTCGTACCTGTCTGAGAATCCCGACGCGCTGTTGAAGGGGAGAGGGAAATGATGCGCCGCGCTGGCGTGACGCTGCTGTTGTGCACTCTGCTCGCAGGCTGCGGGATTTTCTCGCGCTCCAAGAGCCGCATTTACTCGCTCGATCGCATCAAACCGGCGACGCCGATTGCGTCTGTGCGCGGCACGCCTCTCGGCATCGATGCCATCGAATTGCCGCCCGGCCTCGATCGGAAGGAAGTGGTCGTGCGTCAAGCCGACCTGCGGCTGGAAGTGCGGGGGACGGAACAATGGTCCGCGCCTCTCGAGCCGCTGGTGCTGCATACGCTCGCGTTCGATCTCGCCGACCGCATGCCCGAAGGGATGGTGATCCTGCCTGGACAGCCGAAACCATTGGGCGCGATGCGATCGGTGTCTGTGGTGTTCGAAGATCTCGCTGCGAGTGCCGATCGGAGTTTCGTGCTCGATGCGCGGTGGAACGTGAATCAGACCGGCACGCCGGTGATGACGCATCACGAGCGGATTGTCATTCCGATGCAGTCATTGGAGAGTGCGGCGGTGGCGACGGCAATGAGCCAGGCACTGGCGCAGCTCGCGGATCGGATGGCGGCTGGGTTGTAAGAGGATCCGAGTGTCATCCTGAGCCGCCGGAGGCGCGACAGCGCCGCAGGACGGTCGAAGGATCCCCTGCATGCAGCACGAGACTCGCTCCGTCGGCGGGAGATCCTTCGACCGTCCTCCGCCGTTTCGCGGCCCGGCGGCTCAGGATGACACCGGGGGCTGAGCGTTGGCACATTGGAGCGGCTCAGGATGACACGATGGCGCCCGTGTCATCCTGAGCGAAGCGAAGGACCTTCTCTGTGGCCCATTGGAAGGTCCTTCGCCGTCTACGCGGCTCAGGATGACACGCTCTCGTGTCATGCCGAGCGAAGTCGAGGCATCCCCTGCTAAAGAGCGTGCGGTCGCCCGTCCGAAGGGGGTCCTTCGCCGTCTTCGCGGCTCAGGATGACACGCCGTCCTCAATGAAAATCGTGGCTATTCACATGTTCAATACCCGCCAGTGGCCAGAATTTTTCGGCTCGGACGGAGGGCTGGCCTTCCAGGTTCTGGACGATTCCTTCGACGATCAGGCCTGAGTTGCCGAGGATGGTGGCGCGTTCGTCGGCGAAGAGTTGGGGGTGGACGATGGCTTGGGAGAGGCCGGTTTCGTCTTCGAGGGTGAGGAAGACGAAGCCTTTGGCGGTGCCGGGGCGTTGGCGCACGATCACCGCTCCGGCGGTGGTGGCGCGGATTCCGTTCTGCACCTGCTTCAATTGTTTTGCGGTCAATACGCCGTCTTTGTCGAGCTGGGGGCGGAAGTGTTCGAGGAGGTGTTTGCCGGTGGTCAGTTCCATGGCGTTGTAATCGGCCATGGTGTCTTCGGCGTGCGACATCTCCGGCAGCGGTGATACCGATGCGCGGTTCGCTTCCGGACGCTCGAACAGATCGCCTGCATCTTTTGCCGCATACGAGGCCTGCCACAATGCCGCGCGCCGGGTCATGTCGAACGACGCTAATGCGCCTGCGTAGGCGAGCTTGGTCAGCTGGTCGTCGCGCAGGCGCGCGCGGCGGGCGAGGTCGTCTGTGGATGTGAATGGCTGCGCTGCTTCGACGCGCAATCCCGATTCTGCACGCAATCCTTTGACGAAGCGCAATCCGAGCCGCACCGCGCCATCTTCCCAGCGGCATTTCCATGCGGATTTGTTGACGTCGACCGGCAGCACTTTTACTCCGTGCCGCTGTGCGTCCTTGATCAGCGTAGCCGGATGATAGAAGCCCATAGGCCAGGCATTGAGCAGTGCAATGTAAAACGCGGCAGGATGGCGCGCTTTGATGTAGGCGCTGGCATAGGCGATCAGGGCGAAGCTCGCGGCGTGCGACTCCGGGAAGCCGTACAGTGCAAAGGAAGTAATCGACTTGACGATCTGATCCTGCGCCTCCTGTCCAATGCCGTTCTTCGTCATGCCCGCGCGGAGGCGGGTCTCGATTTCCGACATCCGTTCCATGGAGCGCTTGAAACCCATTGCACGGCGTAATTCCTCCGCCTCGCCGCCGGAGAAATTCGCGGCAACCATGGCGATTTTGAGAAGCTGCTCCTGAAAGAGCGGAACGCCGAGGGTGCGTTTGAGAATCGGCTCGAGACAGGGGTGCGGATACTCGACGGGAAGTTTTCCCTGTCTGCGATCGAAAAACGGCCGGATCATGCCGCCCACAATGGGACCGGGGCGGATGATCGCGACCTGCACGACGATGTCGTAAAAGCACTTGGGCGAATTGCGCGGCAAGGACGCCATCTGCGCGCGGCTCTCGACCTGGAACATGCCCACGGTATCCGCTTCATTGAGCATTTTGTAGACGAGCGGATCGTCCTGCGGCAGGTGGGCGAGATCGACTTCGATGCCTTCACATTCGCGAATGAGCGGGATTGCGTCTTCCAGCGCGGCGAGCATTCCCAATCCGAGCAGGTCGACCTTGATCAGACCGAGATCGGCACAGTCGTCTTTGTCCCATTGAATGACCACGCGGCCGGGCATGGACGCCGGTTCGAGCGGCACCACTTCATCCAGACGCCCTTTGGCGAGCACCATGCCGCCGGAATGCTGACCGAGGTGTCGCGGCAGATTCTGAATGCGTAAGTAGAGTTGCATGAATTGCTGCACGCGCAGGTCGGCGGGATCGAATCCGGTTTGTGCGAGCTGCTCGGGAAGGTTTTCCACCCGCTCGCGGATTTCGCCGAAATTCCACGTGCTGACGGTCTTCGATAATTTGTCGGCCTGCTCCAGTGAAAAGCCGAGCGCTTTTCCCACCTCGCGCGCTGCACTGCGATCGCGGTAGGTAATGACGTTCGCGGTCATGGCCGCGCCGTGCTTCCCATACCTGGCGTAGACGTGCTGAATGACTCTCTCGCGCTGCTCTCCCGAGGGAAGATCGAGATCGATATCCGGCCACTCACCCCGCTCCTCGGACAAGAAGCGCTCGAACAGCAGATCCATCTTCACCGGATCGATGGCCGTAATGCCGAGCGCATAACAAACCGCGCTATTGGCGGCCGAGCCGCGGCCCTGGACGAGAATCTTCTCCCGTTGGCAGAACTGCACGATGTCCCAGACGATGAGGAAGTAGCCGGCCAGATCGAGTTTCTCGATCATGTTCAGCTCTTTTTCGATCTGCGCCTGCGCTTTGGCGGTCAGTGGACGGAAGCGGACAGTGGCCGCGTTCCAGGCGATCTTGCGCAGAAAGGAATTGTTCGTTTCGCCGGGAGGCAGGGGATAGTCGGGGAATTGGTAGCCGAGGTCGGCGAGGGTGAAGTCGAGCGTATTGGCGAGCTCCCACGCGCCGTCGATGGCCTCCGGCAGATCGGCAAAGAGCGCGGCCATTTCGTCGGCGCCTTTGATGTGCCGCTCGGCATTGATGCCGAGGAGGCGGCCGGCGTTGTCGACGTTGCGGCCTTCGCGGACGCAGGTGAGGACGTCGTGCAGGATCTTGTCCTCGGGGCGGGCATAGCGGACGCCATTCGTCGCTACAACTGGTAGACGCATCTGCCGGGCGAGATCGAGGAGGGCAATGTTGCGGTGCTCTTCGTCGCGACGGTGATGGCGTTGGAGCTCGACGTGCGTGCGCCCTTTGAAGATGCCACTGATCTTGTGCAGTGCCGCGGCGGCGTTCGCGGGATCGGCGAGCGGTCCTTCATCGCCGCCGGTGATGCAGCGGAGCCCCTCGTTGTACTGCTCGATGAGCTGCCAGGTGTACCGCGCTTCCCCTTTCGGATGCGCGAGGGCACCCGCGGTGAGCAGCTTGCAGAGGTTTTTGTAGCCGGCGCGATTTTCCACGAGGAGCGTGAGCCGGCTTTCGCGCGGAGCAGTCGCGAGTCGGAGGCCGGTCTGGCTCTCCTCGATCTTCAGTTCCGCGCCGATCAGCGCGCGAATGCCGGCTTTTTTCGCGGCGGAATGGAAGCGTGGCGCACCATAGAGGCCATTCGTATCGACGACGGCAATTGCAGGAAGATCTTTCTGTGCGGCCTGGAAGATGAGGTCTTCCGGGAGAGACGCGCCATTGAGGAACGAGAAGCTCGTCGCGGTGCGTAACTCCGCGTATGGGCGATTGGGCGCTTTCCCTTTGCGCTTCTGCTGTTCCGGCCCTTTCGGCTTTTTGGGGCTGAGGACCTGCTCGACGTAAGAGAGGTGGTCGTATTCGCCGGAAAGAGGAACGGAGGCGGCGCGCGCCTTCACCTTCTCCTTTTCCGCGCCGGGCGGATTGTGGGTGATGGCGAGCGCGTCGAGGTCGCGCGTGGTCTTGCGGCCGCTCACAACGAGAGAATTCTTCCTCGGATTATGAGGTGGGGCAAATGTTCTACCGATTGTGGAGGAGCGATGAAACGCGACGACCGTCCGATTCGTCAGGGACGATCCGTCATCCGCGGAACATGAAGTAAACGGCGCCCACCATACAAAGCGCGGCCCATAGGAAATTCAGCTTCAGTGGCTGGCGCATGTACAGAACGGCAAAGGGAATGAAGACCGTGAGGGAGAGGACTTCCTGAATGATCTTCAATTGTGCGAGCGACAGTTTGCCATAGCCGATGCGGTTGGCCGGAACCTGCACGAGGTATTCGAACAGAGCCACGCCCCAGCTGAGAATTGCCGCGACATACCACGGCTTCGACGACAGGTTGCGCAGATGCGCATACCAGGCGAAGGTCATGAAGACGTTCGAGATGATGAGCAGGATGACCGTAGTGGCGATGGTGCGCACGGCAGGCGACTTTACCAGAGCGTCTTACGGCGCGCTGTGGCCAGCGCACTGCAGCACGCCCAGATAAGCGCTCCATGGCCCGACCAGCTCGCGGTATTGGTGGGCCATGATGCGCGAGATCTGATGAAGGTGCGTCAGGTCGTGGGTGGCCCAGGTGGCGAGCAATTGCGACAACGTGACGGAGCCGAGCGCCGGGTGGCGTCCCCGCTTTTCGAGATCCTCGACGGTCAGGTTCAGCTCGCGCAGGAGGCGGAGGTTTTCGGAGCGCAGTGCGGCGAAGGTGTCGAGGAGTTGCGCGAGCGGCTGGCTTTCCGCGTCAGCGGCATGTCCGGCGCGATCGAATGCTTCGAATTCGCGCGTATCGCCATGCTCGAGAATCATTTTCGTGCGCGGCATCCAATCGGTGCGTTCGCCGTGGATCAGATGCGCGATGACGGCGGTGACGGTCCAGGTGTCCTCGCCTTCGGTGCGAAGCGTCCAGCTCTCCGGCAGGCCGCGCAGAAGTGCATCGAGTGCGGCGGGGGTGCGCGTCAGAAGGGCGACGGTGTCGTTCAGATCGTGGGGCATTGGGGCGGTAGTTTAAGGTTTGTCTGCACGGCCCCTCACCCGACGCTTCGCGAGTACACACCCTCTCCCCGCGAGCGGGGCGAGGGGCAGACGCTATTGTTGATCACGGGTATCGCAGGCAGCCCTTCTCCCCGCGATGCGGGGAGAAGGTGCCCGAAGGGCGGATGAGGGGCGGATCATGGCTCAGTCAATCGATTACCCGTACGCCGCCTCGACGAACCATGCGTTCGCGTTTTCCTCGCGATAGACGCGGTACGACGAGCCGAACGACAATTCGACGTCCCAGTAATCGCGATCTGCCGGCGTTGCAGACCACCATCCTTCCTGTACGCGCCATGGTCCCGCGCAATTGCGCACCTGGCCTGCGATTTCGCCCTGTAATGCTTCGATCTGGATGTCGCCCGGTTCGTCCAGACGCGAAGGGCGTGTAATGACATCCACAGGCACGGGCGGACGGAAGACGCGCACAGCGAGGAGGCCGCGCGAATTGCGCGGCGTGCGTTTGAGGTCGGGCGGCGGCGGGGGTGTGAAATCGCCCAATGAATAACGATCGGGGAGATGACTATCGACTGTCATCGGCATCCCGACGCGGTCTTCGCCGAGCATGGAAACGAGTTTGGCAATGGTGGTGGCGAGTTTTTCCGGCGATAGTGCAGCAGGCCCGAATAAGGACAATTGCGCGCGTCGCGGGCGATCGGGATGAGCGACGAGCGAGAAGCCGACTACAGGTGCGCCGGGCGGGGTTTTCTCGAGGTCGAGACGCAATAGTGTGAGCATCGTCTTCACGTCGCGCGTCGGCGCGGGAAGATCGATGGCGCGCGAATGAAAACCGTCCGGCTCCAGTGTCATGGTCAGTTCGAGCCGTTTACAGGCGAATCCCTGTAATTCCATTCGCTTCGACAGACGGTCGAGCGCTGCACTGGCAATGAACAGGAATGGATCGAGTGCGACCAGAGGCCACTCGAGCTCCATCCCTTCACGGAATTCCTGCGGCACAGGGCGGGGGATCAATGGACGGGGATCGATGCCGCGCGCGGCGTAATGCAATTCACGGCCGAAGACGCCGAGGCGGGAGGCGACTTCGGATTCCGGAAGGCGGGCGAGGTCTCCAATGGACGACAGACCCCAGCGCTGTAAGGTCGTCGCGGCGTCGAGCTCCGGCGTCAATCGCGCAAGAGGCAATGGCGCGAGAAACTCCGCCTCACTTCCGGGCGCAACGACGGTGGGGGATTGCGGCAATTCGGCGGCGACGCGCGCGGCCAGTTTGCTCGCTGCAATGCCGCAGCGGGCGGGGAGGCCGACGTCGTCTGTTGCCCGCAATGCAGATTTGCCGAGATCTTCTTCGGAGGAGAAATGGCGTTCCAGACCGCTGACGTCGAGGAACACCAGTCCTTCGCCCGCATCTTCGA
>JALYOB010000151.1:7104-8875 GCA_030857085.1 Acidobacteriota bacterium
CGGGCGCGGGCAATGAGTTTCGGCACAATGGAACGCGCCTGTGCGAGCGACATCCCGGCCTTGATGCCTTTCGTGCGCGCGCGGCGGGTGGCCGCGACGATGTGCGCGCCGCCGCCGCTGCCGTCGACGATGGCCACGGCTTCATTGAGGAGGTCCGGCTCGCTGCGCAAACGCGCGGCGAGGGGGAACATGGGGACGTAGAGGCAGGCGATGCGGGCGGTCATTGTGCTTTGGACTGCGGCGGCAGAGCCGCCAGGTCGCAGCTTTGCTGCGACGAGTGAGAGCGGCGACTCGCGTCGCCGCACTCCATAAAGAGCGAGAGCGTGGTGTGTGCGCCTGGTTTGCGGTGGCGGTGCTTTTCCAGCCGCAGTTCCGTGGTGACGCCCATGAGCAGTCTCGGGGATTTGCCGCGGCCCGCCCACTGCATGCGTGAGCGCTCAGCCACGATCACCGCCTCGGAGGCGGTGCCGGTGACGGGATACGGCGTCGAGATCAGCATCGCCGTGCCGTGTGCTTCGGCGGCTCGTGCGAGGCGCACCCACGCTGCATCGGGAACGCGGCGGCCGCGCACCGGATAGCTTCCGGCATCGACGATCACCAGCTGGAACCCAGTGGCGGTGATCATCTCCGCGCTCATCACCGCCTGCTTCAACGTCTTGGGCCGGATCCAGAGAACGCGCTGCAGATCGACGCCCGCTTCTTCGGCGCTGCGAGGATCGAGGTGATCGCCGAGGTCGACGAGCACTGCGGCCTCGCCCATGCTCGTCGCCGCAGCGAGGGCGGAGAGGACGATGGAGAAGCGGCCGGTGCTGCGGCGCCCGGTGAGCTCGACCATCTTCCCGCGCAGCAATCCTCCGCCGAGGAGCTGGTCGAATGGTTCGAGGGTGGTGGGGATGGTTTCGTCGCGACGTGTTTTCTCGAGCGCGCGCAGCAGCTCGGTCGCGTTCATGAGCTTCGCGGCGGCGGTGCCCTGGAAGGAGGCGCGAAGGCGGTCGAGAGTTCCTCGGAGTTCCTCGGTTCCTCGGAGTTCCTCGGAGGAGCTTGAAGGATCGCGGAGTACCTCGGGGTACGTCGGAGTACCTCGGAGTACCTCGGAGGGATGCGCGCCGAGGAACTCCGAGGAACTCCGAGGTACCGAGGTACCCGAGGTACTCCGAGGTACTGGTTGCGCCGCCGCCGCTTCTACGACTTGTGGATCGGAAACCAGGATGGGCCGCAGCGGCGCCGGTCGAAAATCGAGGAGCGAATACTGCGAGTCTGCGGCGCGAGCGGGTGCTGCCACGGCAAGTAACTTAGGCGGTGAAAAGGCGTAAGTCAACCTGGGGAGATCATGCACTTTCGCGAGGGGATGAAAGCGCACAAGTGGGTCAGCAGTGTGGGATAAAAAATGAGCATCGGCCCAATCCGTGACCCGGCTGGCCGAAGTGCTGCTCAATGAAATCAACAACTTAGCGGTGGCATTCGCGCTGCTCTTGTGGCGCCTGTCGCAAAAGCGGCAAAACGACAGGAGAAGATTGAATGCATCGTAGCCTCATCGTTGCCCTGACCCTGGTTGTCTCCCTCGGCGCGTTCGCGCAGGAACAGCAGCTCGCCCGTGGCCCCTTCGCGGAGCGCGGCGGATTGTCCCGCGGGTGCGGAACGTATCAGCCGTCCCTCGCGGAAGCCGAGGCAATGGAAGCGCACACCTCGCGGCTGAGCGCGCTGCTGAATGCCGAACGTCAGTTCGAGTCGAACGCGACCACCGTCACTGTGATGGTGTACTTCCATGTGA
>JALYOB010000582.1 GCA_030857085.1 Acidobacteriota bacterium
GCGTGACAGAGGTACGCGAAGCGCCGCGGGCGCGCCGCGCAACCGTCGGTAGTCAGGCCGTTGGCGTTAGGCCCATCGCACCGCCGTCGGAGCGCAGCGCGAGCAGGGATTGCGCCTGTCCCGATCACCTCTTCGTCGCGTGCAGCGACGCCGCAACACCTTTCTGGGCACGACAGACCATTTGGGAAGCTTCTACCGCGTCCGCAATCTGGCGGGCCGAGGCTAGCCTCCTGCTCGACACGATCCGGAAGAAGCCGGAGGACTCCGAACATCGGGATTCGTTCCTCGGCTACCGCGTTCGCGACATGGAACTCGTAATCCCGCCATGGCGACGGCCCGTTGAGTGGGACGATATTGACATTACGGATAACGACGAAGAGGACTGAAGCAGATGTGCCGCGCTCAAGCGCGCGGTGTGTCACACCCCCCGCAACAACACCGCCCCCACCCCCACCACCCCAATCACCACCGGCTCCGGCACACGCTTGAACCACACCAGACACGCGAACGTCGCCGCGAAGATCAGCAGCGTCGGCACGTCGACGATTGCGCGGCGCGCGAGTACGAAGACGGCTCCCGCGATGGCGCCGGTGGCGGCGGCGGTCACGCCGTCGACGAAGGCTTTGAGGCGAGGGTTGTCGGCGAAGCGTGAATAGAACGGGGCGGGAAGGATCACGAAGAGGTAGCACGGGAGGAAGACGCCTGACGCGGCCAGGAGGGCGCCGGGGAGGCCTTGCACGAGGTAGCCGATGAAGGCGACGGTGATGACGACCGGGCCGGGGGTGATCATCGCCACGGCCACGGCGTCGAGGAATTGCTGATCGGTCAGCCATGCGTGCTCGCGCACGACGCCGCCATAGAGGAACGGCACGATGGCCAGGCCGCTGCCGAACACGAACGCGCCTGCTTTGCCGAAGAACCAGAAGAGTGTTCCGCCTGCGGCAGGTGTTGCGGAACCGATCATTGTGAGTGCGAGCGGCGGAGCGATTGCGAGAGCGCGCGATCGCGCGTACTGCACGCTCAGTGTGGCGATACCCGAGGCGACGATGAGCGTGATCACTTCCGCCTCCATCACTGCCGTCGCGACGGCATTGGCGAGAAAGATGATCCACAGCAGCGCATCGCGGCCTAACGTCAGGCGGACGAGTTTGAACGCGCTTCGCAGAATGATCGCGATGACGGCGGCGCCGATGCCGTAGAACGCGGACTGCATCCACGCCAGGCCGCCGAAGCGCACGTACGCGAACGAGATCGCGAGCACCATCAGCAGCGACGGCAGGATGAACGCGATCGCCACCAACGTTGCGCCGAGGATGCCGGCGCGCGCCCAGCCGAGATAGATGGCGAGTTGGGCGGCGAGCGGGCCGGGCGCGAGTTGCGCGAGGGCGAGGCCTTTCACGTATTCGCCTCTGGTGATCCAGCCGCGCGTTTCCACGAGGTCGCGCTGCATCGCGCCGGCGAGCGCGATCGGGCCGCCGAAGCCGAAGGTGCCGAGGCGGAGGAAATAGGCGACGAACGCGGCGAGAGAGGGCGAGCGCGCGTCTGCGTCAGTGGCGGCCACGCAGCTCCTCCGCAAGCGCTTCGACGTGGCGGCGAATCGCAGCGGCGGACGCGGGCAGATCTTCGCTGACCTTCGGCACGTCGTCCCACCGCTCGACCGAGGCGGCGTCGAGATGCGCCGCGGCGAGATCGCAGTCGATGCTGACCACACGCGCTGCCTGCTGCACGTCCACCGCTTCGAAGTGACGGGGCTTGAAAGAACGCACGTCGATGCCGTCGCGTTCGAGGAAGTCGGCCACCGGCGCGGGCACCGCCGGGTATGGCTCTTCCGCAGAGGCGGCGATGGCAACCCAGGGCAACGCGCGCTCCTGCGCCAGCCGGTTGAAGTACGACGCGGCAATGACGCTCTTCGCTCCGCCGTACGGACAGAGAAACAGAACCGTATGGCTCGCGGCACTGCGCGATTCATCGGGCGCAGTGGTCGAGCAGGCACCGAACATGGGCAGGAGGAGAAGAAGGTTCAGCCATCGCATGACGCGTATTTGTAGCAGTTGCTACATCGCAGCGCAACTGTTAGCCTGCACGTCGTGCATCGCTGGCTGATTCTCGTCCATCGCATCCCTCCCCGCCCGCTCTACCTGCGGGCGAAGATGCGGCAGCGGCTCGCGGCGGCGGGCGCGGTGGCGGTGAAGAACGCGGTCTATCTCCTCCCGCACGGATCGGAGGCGCTCGAGGATCTGCAGTGGATCGCGCAGGAGATCGAGGCCGGCGGCGGCGACGCGCATCTGTTCGAAGGCGACTTTGTGGACGGCGTCGCAAACGATGCGGCGGTCGCACAGTTCCGCGAGGCGCGCGACGCCGACTACGACGCGCTCGCCGCCGACGCGCGCGCTGCGATGAAAGCAGCGCGCAGCGCGGCCGCCGTTGCGGAGCTGGCAACGCAGCACGCGAAGCTCGTCCGGCGGCTCGACGAGATCCGGCGCATCGACTTTTTCGACGCGGAAGGACGCGCGGCAGCGGAAGAAGCGCTCGCGGCGATCGAGTCGCGGCTGCAGAAGGATCGGAAGGAGGAAACACGCATGCTCAGAAATCATCCCGAATTGCGCGGCAGGACGTGGGTGACGCGGCCGGGTGTGAAGATCGACCGGATGGCGTCGGCGTGGTTCATCCGCCGCTTCGTCGATCCGAAGGCGCGCTTCCGTTTCGTTGATCCGGCCTCCCCTGCGAAAGATGGCGAGGTGCGCTTCGACATGGTCGGCGGCGACTTTACGCACGAGGCGGATCGCTGCACGTTCGAGACGCTGGTCGGCCGCGTCGGCCTGCCCGACAAAGGCGTGCGCGCGATCGCGGAGATCGTGCACGACCTCGACCTCAAAGACAGCAAGTACGGCCGCGCCGAAGCGGCCGGCGTGCGGATGATGCTCGACGGTCTCATGGCGCGCACCGAGAACGACGACGAGCGCATCGAGCGCGCGCTGGTGATCTTCGACGATCTGCACGAAGCGCTCGGCAAGAGCACGAAACGGAGCCGCAAATGACGCGCATCCTCACCCGCTCCGATCTCGAGTTGCTGCTCACGCCTGACGATTGTCTGACCAGCGTCGAAGATGCATTTCGCCGCTACGGCGAGGGACAAACCGCACCGCCCAAATCCCTCGGCATGCACGCTCCTTCCGGCACGTACCACGTCAAAGCAGCGATGGCGGA
>JALYOB010000583.1 GCA_030857085.1 Acidobacteriota bacterium
GCTTTGTTGCCCTTCTCCCCTCGACGAGGGGAGAAGGTGCCGAAGGCGGATGAGGGGTTCGTGTTGCAGCGACGAACCTGACCTCGGGCAAAACACCCCAAAAGCCTAACGCCCAACGCCCGCGCGCAACGCGCGCGCTACCAGACCTCACACCTCGCCGCATCCGCCCTCACCATCTCCGCCCCTGCCGCGCAGGCGAATGCTTTTGCGAATTCGGGCATGTTGGAGAGGGGGCCGATCACGCGGAACTTGCTGACCGGGTGCGGGTCGCCCTGCACCATCACGCGCTGCGTTTCGGGACGGATTTCGTCGCCGCGGAACTGACCCCAGGCGATGAAGAACTGTTGATCGGGGGTGAAGCCGTCGATGGTCTGGCCGGGCGTTTTCTGCTGCGCTTTCTGCAGCGCGAGATAAGCGATCTTGCCGCCGGCGAGGTCGCCGATCGACTCGCCGAGAACGAGCTTGCCGTTGTGGTGGATGCCCGGCTCGATGAAGTAGTTCTCGAACTGATTCACCACGCAGTTCGTCCGCTCGCGGAAGCTCTGCAGGTCGGCCTCCGTCCACCAGTTGTTGAGGCGACCTTCCGCGTCGTACTGCGCGCCCTGATCGTCGAAGCCGTGGCTGATCTCGTGTCCGATCACCACGCCGATCGCGCCGTAGTTCACGGCGTCGGTGGCGTTCACGTCGAATGCGGGCGGCTGCAGGATTCCGGCGGGGAAGACGATCTCATTGAGGAGCGGGTTGTAGTACGCGTTCGAGGTCGGCGGCGTCATTCCCCAGCGCGCGCGATCGACGGGCTTGGCAATTTGCGAGCGATCGTCTGTGACGCCGAACTTCCATCCCGCGACGACATTCTGAAAGTACGCCTCTGGATCAATCTCGACGCTGCTGTAGTCGATCCACTTGTCGGGATAGCCGACTTTCGGATTGAAGGTTGAGAGCTTTTTCAGTGCGCGCTGTTTCGTCTCAGGACCCATCCACTCGAGCCCCCGGATGGTGTCGCCCATCGCAGCGAGAAGGTTCTGCACCATCTCCTGCATGCGCGCTTTGGCGACCGGCGGGAAGTAGCGCTCGACGTAGCGCTGACCGAGTGCCTCACCGAGAAAGAGGTCGGTCTGCTCGACGCAGCGTTTCCAGCGAGGCTTCATCTCTTTCGAACCCCGCAAGTAGGCGCCGTAGAACGCGAAGCTCTGTTTTACGAACGGCTCCGACAGCACGCCCGAGGTGTTGTTGATCACGTTCCACTTGAGGTACGTCTTCCACGCGCTGAGCGGCGTCGTCGCGATCTCGCGATCGACCGCTTGCATGAAGAGCGGCTGATCGACGTTGAGATCGCCCGATGGCACTTCGGTGCGCTGCAGATACGCGTTCCAGTCGAGGTGCGGCGTCATCTTCTGCAGCGTCGCGACCATGTACTTGTGATCGGTCGCGGCGGGATCGCGCAGCTCGACGTTCGTGAGATGCCATTTGGCCAGACGCGTCTCAAAGTCGAGGACCGTCTGCGCCGCGCTCTTCGCCGCCGCGTTGCTGGAGCCGGCGAGGACGAACATTTTCGCGAGATGCTCGCGGTACTTTTCACGCGTCTCGACGAAGCGCTTGTCGTCCTTGAGGTAGTAGTCGCGATCGGGGAGGCCGAGGCCGGAGGCGTAGACGCGGGCGATGACCTGCGAGGGATTGTGATTGTCGGGCGACGAGCCAATGCCGAACGGCGCCGCGATCTGCAGGTCGGCCAGATGCGCGATCACCTTCGCGAGCTCGGCGCGATTGCTGATGGCGTCGATCTCTTTCAGGTAGGGCTTGATGGGCGAGATGCCGAGCGCGTTGACCTGCTTTTCGTCCATGCAGGAGCCGTAGAAGTCGCTGATCTGCTGATCGATCGAGCCTTTCGGCCAGTCGTGGTGTTTGGAGAGATCGTCGAGGATCGTGCGGAGCTGTTCCTTGTTCTGTTCGCCCGCGGCCCAGCGGCGGCTCCAGCGCTGCATCGAGCCCGGCATCGGGTTCGCGGCACGCCACGCGCCGTTCGCGTAGTCGAAAAAGTTCGTGCAGGCGCTGGCGTTCTTGTCGATGTCTTCGACGTAGACGCCGCGCTGCTGCGCGGTCTGGGCGGAGAGCGTCGCGGTGAGAAGGAGCGTGACCGTGAGCGTGAGTCTGCGCATGCGCGTGAGTATAGGAAGTTGGTGAGGGCGGGGGGAGGGGGGTGGGATGGGTGGTTGGGTTTGGTTGTTGGTTGTCGGTTGCTGGTTGTCGGTAGGGGGTTGTCCGTTGTCCGTTGTCCGTTCAGGGTGAATCGATGCCTGGGCCTCAACGGATAACGGATAACGGAGAACGGACAACCTGCTAACCGACAACCAACCACCCATATAATCCGCGCCCGACATGGCAGACCGGACCGAGCGCGCGTTTGCGCCTGAATCGCGCGAGCCTTCGCGGCGGCGCTTCATGATCGCGGGAGAGCATGTGATTCTCCGTGCGTTCGAGCGTGACGATGCGGAGCGCTGCTATCGGTGGATGAACGACCCGAACATCGTGCGCACGCTCAAGTCGCGCTATCCGATCGCGTTTCAGAACGAGATCGAGTGGTTCGACGGAGCCATGCACGCGAACACGTCCGAGCGGCATTTCGCGATCGAGCGAAAAGACGATCGCACGCACATCGGCAACGCCTCCATCCACGACATCGAGTGGGTCTCGCGCGTGGCCTCGTTCGGCCTCTTCATCGGCGAGCCGAGCGCGTGGAACCGCGGCTTCGGCAGTGACGCCATTCGTACGCTGGTTCGTTTCGCATTCGACGAGATGAACCTGCAGAAGCTTCGCATCAACGTATTCGACTACAACGACCGCGCGAAGCACGTCCTCGAAACGCAGGGCTTTGTGCAGGAGGGGCGTCTGCAGCGCGAGTTCTATCGCGACGGCGCGTTTCACGACATCGTGATCCTCTCGACATTCCGCGACGGCGCACCCCAGGAGATGACATCAGCATGACCGACCGCAAGATCCGCGTCCTCATCGCCAAACCGGGCCTCGACGGCCACGACCGCGGCGCGAAGATCATCGCTCGCGCGCTGCGCGATGCGGGGATGGAAGTGATCTACACCGGCCTGCGGCAGACGCCCGAACAGATCGTCGCCGCGGCCATTCAGGAAGACGTCGACGCGATCGGCCTCTCGATCCTCTCGGGCGCGCACAACGTGCTCTTCCCCGAGAT
>JALYOB010000584.1 GCA_030857085.1 Acidobacteriota bacterium
CTCCCCGCAAGCGGGGCGAGGGGAAACATGGGCCATTTACGGCCATCAACGGCAGGTAGACCTTCGCCCCGCTTGCGGGGAGAAGGTGCCCGAAGGGCGGATGAGGGGCTGTCATTCGCCCGGCGCGCAGCGCCGCCTACTTTTTCTTCTTCTCTTCTTCCGCGATCTTCTTTGCGTGGCGGGCCTGGCCGAGGGTCACGTTGATCGGGTTCGAGCGGTCGAGGAACGGAACGGCGGGGGCGGCGCGCACGCCCAGCGCGTTGCGCACGTTCGTCAGGTACTCGTCTTCCGGGTGTAGGCGCAGACCTTCCTCCGCGGCTTCGACGGCCTTCTTCCGATTGCCGGCGGCGCTGTAAATGCGCGAGAGATTCGCGTAGTGATCGCCGTTGTAGAACTCGAGCTCGATCGCGCGGCGGCAGAGATCGATGGCCGGCTTGAACTGCTTGCGTACGAGCGCGAGGCAGAGACCAAAGTACGAGAGCCCGCTCGCGTCCTTCGGCGTGCGCATCGGCACCGTCTCCGCGTTGCCGTAGATCTCGAGAAAGAGATTCAGCGCGCGCAGAAAGTCCTCGCTGCGCGCGGCGCGGATCGCGTCCTGGAGGGTGGCGGGTGCCATCAGAGCAGCTCTCGCGAGCGGATGCGGTGGACGAAGCGGGAGATGCGTTCGCGATCGGCGTCGGCAAGGTCGACGAAGCGCATCCCGTACTTGGACATCGAGCCGGTGAACTCCGCGCGCAGGATTTCGGCGACGACCTGCATCGGCTTCGGATCGGCCGGAAGGTAAAAGTGCAGACGCACCGGACCTTCCTGCGGCAGCATGCGATCGACCTCGACGAGAATCCCGGTCGCGGAGATGTTCACGCTCCGGCCGAGAAGGAAGTGGCCGTTGCGTTCGAGCGAGACCTCGATCTTGGTGATCGTGCGCAGCTCGCGGCGCACCGGGATGCTGGTCAGCTTCTCGACTTTCTCGTCGAGCTCCGGCTTCTGCAGCGGACGGAAGATCACGTCGTTGCAGCCGGCGGAGAGACAGAGATCGCCGTGCTCCACCTTGTCGCGATCGCACACGAGCAGCAGAGAAATCGGCCGGGTCGTTTCATCGCCGCGGATTTCGCGGCAGAACTCGGGGGCGGTCATGTCGAAGAGGTCGTAGCCGAAGATGATCAGGTTCGGCCGCTCGGCGCGCGCTTTCTCCAGCCCTTCCGAGCCGGCGAGCGCCGTCATGATCTGCATGTCGCGGCGGCGGAGGATCGTCTCCTGAAACAGGAGAGCGCCGCGCGAGTGGTCGACGAGGAGGATGCTTCCCTGCGCGTCCGTATTCATGCGGAGATCTCCCGCAACTTCCGGACGACGCGCCTGAGATCATCGATCAACATGTTGACTTGTTCTGCCGTGTTGGACTTGCCGAGGCCGAAACGGATCGAGCCGAGTGCGGCGGGGTCGGGGATTCCGATGGCTTTGAGCACCCGCGAAGGTGCCCGGTCACCGGAGCTGCATGCCGAACCGGAGGAGAGCGAGAACCGCTTCATGGCCAGGATGAGCGAGTCCGCCTCGATCCGGTCGAAGCTGACGTTGAGATTGCCGGGCAATCTTAACTCGCGCGGTCCGTTGATCGAAACGCCGTCGATCTCTTCGAGGATGCGCTCGCGCAGCAGCTCGCGCAGTTCCGTCAGCCGCACCGCCTCCTCGCTCATCTCGCTCACGCGCAACTGCAACGCGGCCGCGAGACCGATCACGCCGGGAACGTTCACCGTCCCCGCGCGCACGTTGCGCTCCTGACCGCCGCCGACGACGAGCGGCTCGACGCGGATGCCGCGGCGGACGAACAGGCCTCCCACACCTTTCGGGCCGTAAACCTTGTGTGCGGAAAAGGAGGCAAAGTCGACATTCGTCAGATCGAGCGGAATCTTCCCCGCGGCCTGAGTGACGTCGCTGTGAAAGAGAATCTTTCGTTCCCTGCAGATCGCCGCAAGTGCGGAGAGCGGCTGAATCGCGCCGATCTCGCCGTTCGCGGCTTCAATGGAAACGAGGCGTGTATTCGGACGAAGCGCCTCGCGCAGTGCATCCGGATGATGCAGCCCTTCCGGATCGGGCTGCAGAATCGTGAGCTCGACCCCATGCTTCGCGAGCCGTTCTGCCGGAACGAGTACGGACTTGTGCTCGGTCGCGCCGACGATCAGATGCTCGCCCGGCTTCATCAGATTGAGGGCGATGTTGTTCGACTCCGTCGCCCCCGCCGTGAAGTAAATCTCCGGCGGCAGCACGCCAAAAAACCGCGCCACCGCAATGCGCGCATCCTCGACCGCCATCGAAGACTTGCGCCCATGCTGATGCGTGATGGAGGCAGCGTTGCCGAAATGCTCGGTAAAGAACGGCAACATCCGCTCGACCACACGCGGATCGCAGGGGGTGGTGGCGTGGTGGTCGAGGTAAATGGTGGTCATCGTGTGTGGTACGGACGTCGGCGGTTTGAATTGAAAATTGAAAATTGAAAATTGAAAGATATGAGCACCCATCGATGGCCGTGCAGATCGCGCGTCCGATCTTTCAATTTTCAATTTTCAATTCAGGTCCTCCACCAACGCCGCCATCACCGCCGCCGCCTCCTCCGCCGCGGCTTCCTCACCCCACCGGCCCCCTCCCCTTCTTCCTGCGCCCTTTTCGCGCGCGTCGCAAACGCCTGCCATTGGCGGAAGACGTCGACGTAGCGGTTGGACGAAAGGGCGTAGAGCTCGAGCAGGGCGAGGGCGTCGTTGAAGGGATCGCGGAAGACGGCGCGGAACTGGGCGCGGCGGTCGCCGGGCGGTTCGAGCAGGCGCCAGAGCGTTTCGAGCGCCTGCTCCATCTGATGGCGTGTTCCCGCCGGGAGGGCCATGCGTGCGCAGAGCGGCTGGATCAGTTCGCGAATGAACACGATCACTTCACCGATGCGCATGCGCGAGTCGCGGCGTTGTTCTTCGCGCTCGATCTCGTCGATGACCCACGGCAGGACGAGCACCGAGAGCAGCACCGCGTCCGAAATGCGCCGCCCCGCCTGCACCGTGCGGTCGAGCACTTCGAGCATTTTCCAGAAGTACGGCGCGCGCTCTCCCCGAATGGCGTTGTAGATCTCCGGCAGCAGCGGCTCGAGCACGCCCGTGTCGACCATCAGCCGGAACGCGCCCCGCGACCACCCGCGCCGCAGCAGCTCGAGAATCTCCTCGGA
>JALYOB010000152.1 GCA_030857085.1 Acidobacteriota bacterium
GCCGCACTCCAAAACCATGACCTGTCCCAACTGCAACTCCGAGCGCGTTCGGCGCGGCGGCACGACCACCTGGCTCGTTTACCTCATCCTCGTCGCGATCGCCGTACCCGCGGTGCTCATCCTTCACCTGAACGCGGCGATCGTCGCGGCGATCATGATCGCCGTCGTCGTGGTCGTGCATCTCGTGCTGAATCAGCGCGTCTGCCTCGAATGCGGTCATCAGTGGCGCTCTTGAGTATCCTAGTGGCACCTTGTCACTGACTCCCGGTACGCGGCTAGGGCCGTACGAGATCACTGCGCCGCTCGGTGCAGGAGGCATGGGCGAGGTCTACCGTGCGAACGACACGCGTCTCGGCCGCAGCGTCGCCGTGAAGATTCTGGCGCTCGAATTTGCGCGCGACGCGCAACTGCGCGCCCGGTTCGAGCGGGAGGCGCGGGTCATCTCCAATCTTCATCATCCGCACATCTGCACCGTGTACGACGTCGGGCGCGAGGGGGAGAGCGACTACCTGGTGATGGAGCTTCTCGAAGGCGACTCGCTCGCCGATCGCCTCGCCCGCGGGCCGTTGCCCGTCGATCAGGCGCTGCGCACCGCCATCGAGATCGCCGACGCGCTCAATCGAGCGCATGCCGCGGGCATCGTTCATCGCGACCTCAAACCCGGCAACATCGTCCTCACGAAAAACGGCGCGAAGCTCCTCGACTTCGGACTGGCCAAGCCGTCGACGCCGCCCCTGCTGACCTCGCCCGACAGTGAGACGCGCCAGATGAGCGCGAAGCCGCTGACCGCGGAAGGGACGATCGTCGGCACGTTCCAGTACATGTCGCCCGAGCAGCTCGAGGCGGGTGCCGTCGACCATCGCAGCGACATCTTTGCGTTCGGCGCGGTGCTCTACGAGATGCTCACCGGCAAGCGGGCGTTTCAGGCGAAGAGCCGCGCGAGCACGATCGCGCAGATCCTCGAGCACGATCCGCCGCCTGTGTCATCGGTCGTTCCCGTTGCCCCGCGGGCGCTCGATCGCATCGTGCAGACGTGCCTTCAGAAAGCGCCCGAAGACCGCCTCCAGTCCGCGCACGATCTGCTGCTGGAGTTGCGCTGGCTGCGTGAAGACACCGCCAGCGGAGTGACGCAGGCGGTGCGGCGGCGACCGTCCCGCGTGCGGCTGGCGTGGCTCGCCGCCGTCGCCGCCGTGCTGCTCGCAGCCGCGGGAGGCGGTGCCTGGACTGCTGCGCGGAGACCGCGTGCGCCGCTCATTACCGCGACGCTCGCGCCGCCACCGAAGACGCGCTTCACGGTGACGGGAGACAACGGCGGCGGCGTGGCGTTGTCGCGGAACGGACAGAAGGTCGTCTTCACCGCCACCACGTCGGAAGGGAAGCGATTGGTGTTCGTTCGCGCGCTGGCGTCGCTCGACGCGCGCGCCGTCGCGGGCAGCGAAGGAGCGCGTTTTCCGTTCTGGTCCTTCGACGGATCGTCGGTCGGCTTCTTTGCGGACAACAAACTGAAAGTGGCCGACCTCCGCTCCGGGGCCGTCACCACGCTCGCCGACGCTCCCGACCCCCGCGGCGGCGTGTGGGCATCGGATGAGACGATCATCTTTGCGCCGACGATCCGCAGCGGACTGGCACGCGTGCCGGCCGCCGGCGGGCCGGCGCGGCAGTTCACCTCCGTCGACCCGCACAAACACACCACGCATCGGTGGCCCGTGCTGGCGGGGGATCAGGTGGTCTACCTTGCCGCCGACCACGGGAATCTGCGCAGCAGCGAGAACGCGCTTTACGCCGTCCCGCTGAAAGGCGGCACTCCGCGTATGGTCGTGCGGACACTCGCCGGCGCGGCGTACGCGGACGGTCACCTTTTTTACCTGCTGGCGAACACGCTCGTGGCGCAGAAGTTCGCGGGCGGTGAGCTTCGCGGCACGACACGCCGGATCGCCGCGCCGGTGGAGTTCCATCTCGGGACGTGGCGCGGCATGTTCGACGTGAGCGAGAGCGGCGCGCTCGTGTATCAGCGCGCCGCTGCGTCGGGCTCATCGGTCATCACCGTCTACGATCGCAGCGGACGGCAGGTCGGGGCCCTCGGACCGCCACGCACGTACTTCGACGTGTCGTACTCGCCCGATGGCCGCTCGATCGCCTTCCAGCTCGACGACCCGGGGAACATCTGGATCTACGACGTCGCGTCGGGCGCAAGCCGGCGTTTCACCTTCGAAGCGGGAACGGGCGATTTTCAGCCGACGTTCACCAGCGATGGGCAGTGGATCGTCTACTCATCGCGGCGCGCGCGGACGCAAACATCCGCGGCTTTGTACCGCAAGCGCGCAGACGGCTCCGGCGTTCCTGAGTTGCTGCTGCACGACCCCGCCTTCGATCTCAACATGGCCGACGTGAGCGGCGACGGTCAGTCGATTCTGTACTCCCGCGCCGAGCTGCGCACGGGCGCGCTCGATCTCTGGTGCCTGAATCTCACCGACCGGAAGCCGCGCAAGGTCGTCGACACCGCTGCGTCCGTATCCGCAGGGACGTTCTCTCCGGACGCGAGATTCGTCGCCTACGCCTCGAACGAGAGTGGCACGAACGAGGTGTACATCTCCCCCTTCCCCGCCACCGCGACCGCGAAGTGGCAGGTCTCGACCGACGGAGGGCGGCAGCCGCGCTGGAGTCGCGACGGCCGCGAGCTTTTCTATGTCGCGCCCGACCTGTCGATCACCGCCGTGCCGATCGAGTTTCGCGGCGCGTCGCTGGCCATCGGCGTGCCGCAGCGGCTCTTCCGGACCGATATCGCCCAGGACAGCGGCAATACGTACGACGTCGCCCCCGGCGGGAAGCAGATCGTCGTCAATCAGGACACCGTCGTCGGCGAGCCGTTCACCGTCGTCACCGATTGGCGCCTGCTCGCCTCCGGCGGCGCGGGATGACAATCGCGGCCATTCGTGTTAATTGCCGGGCGACGCAATGCCCGACCCTCAGTACATCCGCAATTTCTCGATCATCGCCCACATCGACCACGGCAAGACCACCTTGTCGGACCGGCTGCTCCAGCAGACCGGCGCGGTCGAACAGCGCGACATGCATGAGCAGATGCTCGACGACATGGATCTCGAGCGCGAGCGCGGCATCACCATCAAAGCCCGCGCGGTCACGCTCAAGTACCGGGCGAAAGACGGCAACGACTACACGTTCAACCTGATCGACACACCGGGCCACGTCGACTTTTCGTACGAGGTCTCGCGCAGCCTCGCCGCGTGCGAAGGCGCCATCCTCGTCGTCGATGCAACCCAGGGCGTCGAAGCGCAGACGCTTGCGAACAGCTATCTCGCGATCGAAAACGATCTCGCCATTCTTCCGGTCATCAACAAAGTCGACCTTCCGTCCGCGGATCCGGAGCGCGTGCGCGAGCAGATCGAGAACGTGATCGGACTCGACGCGCATGACGCGGTGCTCGCGTCCGCGAAGGCCGGCATCGGCGTCGCTGAAACGCTGGAGCGCATCGTCACCAGCATCCCCGCACCGACAGGGAATCCCGATGCGCCGACACGCGCGCTCCTGTTCGATTCCTGGTACGACTCCTATCGCGGCGTCATGTGTCTCGTGCGCATGGTCGACGGCGAACTGCGCCGCGGCATGAAGGTCAAGTTCATGTCGACCGGGCGCGAGTACGAAATCACCGAGATGGGCATCTTCACGCCCAAGCCGAAGGCGATCGACTCCCTCGGTGTCGGCGAAGTCGGCTTCTTCTCGGCGAACATCAAAGACATCGTCCAGGCGAAGATCGGCGACACGATCACCGAGGCGAAACAGACGCCGGAGATGCTGCCGGGGTTCCAGGAAGTGAAGCCGATGGTGTTCGCCGGCCTCTTCCCCATCATCACCGAGGAGTACGAAAACCTGCGGGATGCTGTGGGGAAGCTGAAGCTCAACGATGCCTCGTTCAGCTACGAGCCCGAAAACTCCGTCGCCCTCGGATTCGGTTTCCGCTGCGGCTTTCTCGGCCTGCTGCACATGGAGATCATTCAGGAGCGGCTCGAGCGCGAATTCAATCTCGAGCTTCTCACCACCGCTCCCGGCGCGCGTTATCGCGTGACGATGACCGACGGCGAAGTGATCGAAGTCGAGAACCCGCAGAAACTCCCCGATCCCGCGAGCATCCGGATGATCGAAGAACCGTTCTTCGAAGTGACGATGCTGACGACGGACGAATTCGTCGGGCCGATTCTCGCGCTGGCGATCGAGCGGCGCGGCGTGCAGAAGAAGCTCGAATACGTCGCCGCGAATCGCGTGATGATCGTGTACGAGATGCCGCTCAACGAAGTCATCCTCGACTTCTTCGACAAGCTCAAGTCGATCTCCCGCGGCTATGCCTCGCTCGACTATCAGTTCATCGGCTATCGCGAGAGCGATCTGGTGAAGATGGACATTCTGGTGAACGGCGAGCCGCTCGACGCGCTCTCGCTCATCGTGCACAAAGAGAAGGCCTTCGCGCGCGGCAAGATGCTGGTCGAGAAGATGAAGGAGTTCATCCCTCGCCAGATGTTCGAAGTCGCGCTGCAGGCCGCGATCGGCAACCGCGTCGTTGCACGCGAAACCGTCAAGGCGCTGCGCAAAAACGTTCTCGCCAAATGCTACGGCGGCGACATCTCCCGCAAACGCAAGCTTCTGGAAAAGCAGAAAGAGGGAAAGAAGCGGATGAAGCGTGTGGGAAAGGTGGAGATCCCGCAGGAGGCATTTCTGGCAGTGCTGAAGATCGACTGATGTGTTGCGCGCGGCTGCGCCGCGCTGGTGTCGGGTGTCAGGTGTCTGGGCCGGTTCGCTTGGACGTCGCGGCGCGCATGTCCGCCCAGGCGACACTGCCCAGACACCCGACACCTGATACCAGCGCGCCAAAGGCGCGCGCCTGACCGCGGCGCGCCTCAGTGATTTCCGTCACACGCAAACCCCCGCGTGGCACGTTTTCGGCTCATGGCAGACGACCGGTAGTCATTGACAAATTGCCGTTGCCGAGGTGCTCGCCGGTCCCGTGATCGAGATCGAGCCCGTCACTTCCCCGACGGCGGGGATGGCCATGAGATCTTCGAAACTTTTCTATGCTCTCATCGCAGCAATCGTTCTCATTCATGCGGCAGCGGCGAGCGCAGCCACGATCGACATGGATGACCCGCGGCGTCTGGTCGGACGGGAAAACGACGTTCGCGTCGACGCACGTGTGGGACAGGACACCGTTTCTCCCGGCAACGCCATCGGCGTCGTCTACCAGGTTCAGAACCTGAGCCCTGCTCCCATCGCCATCGCCGACAAGGTGACGGTCGCGAGTTACGACCCGGAGACGCGGACGATCACCGTCTCCATCGGCGCCGAAGTTCCGGACGAAGGGAAGATGCCCCACCTGGTGTTGATTGCGCCTGGGGAGAAAAAGATCTTTCGGACCGGAGCGACGCCGCAATTCAGCGCGGTGGTCCGCTCGTCCGGCGCGTCGCCGCGGCTGCTCGAGGTGAAGGTCTCGTTCCTCCGCGACGTCACGCCCTTCGAGGCGCTCGTCAATCACACCGGCACGATGCTGACTGACGCGCAGTTCGATCAGTGGTTCGAATCGAACGACACGATCTATCTCAACACCGTTCCCGTTCGCTTCTCGCCGCGCGGCGACGGAGCCGATTACGGCGCCGATCAGCGCACCGCGTCCCGCTCCGCATCCTGGTAGTGAGGAAGTTCGGCCGGAGAGGGAACGTTCTTTTCGGAAATCGCGTGGAGGACGTTCCCCTTTGAGACTGCAGTTCTCCGCTGTTCCCGCTTTTCTCTTTCTCTTTCTCGCCTCGTGCGCGTCGACGGCCGTCGACATGAACGAGCCGCGGCGCATCGTCGGAACCGAGAATTCCGTGCGTGTCGACGCGCAGGTCACCGGCGATGAAGCGCGTCCCGGCGCGACCATCCCCATCACCTACGAGATCACCAATCAACGCGAGACGCCGATCGCCGTCGCCGATCTCATTCCGGAGACGAGCTACGACGCGGAGTCGCACACCATCACCGTCAACATCGGCGCGGAAGTGCCGGGCAACGAGACCGTGCCGCGCCTCATCGCCATCCGTCCAGGCGAGAAGCGAACGTTTTCCGTCGCCGCGCGGCTGCGCTTTGCGATGCCGCCCACGGCCGCGCCGCTCCGCGCCATCCCGCCCGCTGCCTTTCGCCTCAAGCTCAATTTCCTCGGCGACACGACAGGGTTCGAGTCGCTGATCGAGATGAAAGAGCGGGCGATTGCGGATGCGAAACTCGCCGACGAGCTCTTTCCGCTCTGGCTCGAGCGCAACGAGATCGTGACCACCAACAGCATTCCCATGCGCTGGCTGCCGCGGCAGCGCGACACGGGCGCGGACGCGTCGATGTAGAACCGCAATGTAGAAACGCGAAACGGCGGGCACTCGGGCCCGCCGTCTTCACGGAAGTGCGGAAAAAACGAGGTGCGCCTTAGAAGCTGGCGACCGCTTCGCGCTCGTTGTCGTAGACCTCGAACACGGTGATGAGCTGCGTGACGTGCAGCAGCTCGTTGAGCTTGGCCGGCAGGTGGAGGAGCTTGAGCTTGCCGCCGCGGTTGGTCACCGTGGTGTAGGAGCCGACGAGCTCACCGATGCCCGACGAGTCGATCGTGGTGACGCCCGACAGGTCGAGCAGGACGTTGGTCTTTCCGGAGCTGACGGCGTTGCTGATCACCTCGCGCAGCTGCGTGTCGCCTGCACCAATCGTGATCTTCCCCTGCAGGCTGATGATCTCGACGTTGTCGACGGTCCGGGAACTTGCTTTCATGATTCGTTTCTCCTTCTTCGGAAATCAGGCTTTCGTGCTCGCGATGCCGTTGCCCCTGGCCAGGTTCTTCGTCATCACCAGCGACGTGCCGCCGCCAGGCTGAAACGAGTATTGGACCTGATCCATGAATGTCTTCATGTAGAAGATGCCGCGGCCGCTGGTTTTCATGAGGTTCTGCGGGTTGAGGGGGTCGCTCACGTTCGCGGGATCGAAGCCCTGTCCTTCGTCCGAGATCGTGATCTCCAGCTCGACGCCCTGCAGCTCGAACGTGGCGTTGACCTTCTTGCGCACGTCGAGTTTGTTGCCGTGTTTGATCGCGTTCGCCACCGCTTCCCGGACGGCCATGCCGATCCAGTGCGAGCCATCCTCGTCGACCCCTGCATTCTCACAGAGGTGCTCCGCGATCACCTGTACCAGTTCGATGTTCTCGAAGCGGCTGCTGATCGTGATCTCGATGCGCTCGGTATCGCCGCGATCCATGGGCTGAATTGCGCGGCATTCTACACAACAGCGGCTAGGAATGGGCGCTACAAACGACCGGTTGCGCTGCCCTATGACGCCCGCCCGCGCAGCGCGCCTCTTTCTCGTTCTTCTTCTCGCTTCCTGCACTCAGGCTTCGCCGCTCAAGCCGGGCATGGACGCAGTCGAGCAGATCCGCGGACGCCGGTTCGTCCACGACGTGAAGAACGTCACCATCGATCGCAAGGATCTGAGCAAGCACCTGCGCGAGCAGATGGCCGCCTCGACGCCCTACTCGCTCGAAGACTGGGGAACGATCGTCCGCGCACTGCAGTTGGTCGACGAGCCGGCGCAGCAGCTCGTGCCGAAGCTGCTCGATCTCTACGAGTCGCAGGTGCTCGCGTTCTACGACGCGCAGGCACACACGTATTACTCGATCAAGCAGCTGCCGAAGCTGCCCGAGAACGTGGCCAAACTCGCCGATCCGGAGATGCTCGCGGAAACGGTGATGGTCCACGAGCTCACCCACGCGCTCCAGGATCAGCACTTCAACCTCGGCGCGAAGGAAAAGCAGCTGATGCGCGACACCGACGCGAATCTCGCTTATCACGCGGTGCTGGAAGGTGAGGCGACGCTGGTGATGCTCGCGCACATGCTCGCCAAGTCGGGCGTCGATCTCGACGAGGTCGTGAAGAACGACGCCATGCTCAATCTCCTCGGCGCCAGCGTCACGAACGAGCAGATGATGGACGCCTCCGCACCGAAGTATTTCGCGGAGATGCTGAAGTTCCCTTATCTCGACGGCCTGAAGTTCGTGGTGGCTGCGTATCGCCGCGGCGGCTGGAAGGAACTCGATCGCGTGCACGCCAACCCGCCCCGCACGACGCGCGAAATCCTTCACCCCGACGAATACTTTGCCGGCTCGTTCAAGCCGCAGCCGTTCGACGACGCGAAGCTCGCCAACGCAATCTCGACGGAGCACATGGGGGAGTTTCACTGGCGTTTTCTGGTCGGCGAGGAGAACGCACGCGGATGGCTGAATGACCGCGCCACGATCGCCCGCAACGGCAACGTGCAGATCGAGACGAAGTGGGAAAACGAGCAGCGCGCCACCACTTTCGCCAACGCCTACACGGCATTTCTCAAGAAGCGCGGCGTCACAAACGCGAAGGTGACGCGCACCGGCGCCAACGTGAACGCGAGCTACACGGCGAAATGAACATCGATTACGAGAATCTCGAGAACGATCTCTTCGAGGGTACGTTCCGCATGCGCCTCGAGGAGGAGCTGGTCGTCGGCTTCCGCCAGATCCAGCAATCCGGCGAGCGTCTCCCTCTCGCCTCGCACTACGCCGCGCAGATCGCCGAGATCGTGAACCGCGACGTGGAGCTGAGCACGGACACGAAGTACAACCTGTACCAGGAGATCCTCCTCGCGGTCGAACAAGCCCGCGCTGCGGTGCTGGCCGAAGTTCCCGCGCCGAATTGACGCCGACGAGCGACGCAACCAGGAGGCCTCCGGCGGCCGGGCCCACGGGCCCGGACCCGTCTGACAGGCCAAGCCTCCGCGACACTCCTGCGACATAAGAGACTGTGT
>JALYOB010000585.1 GCA_030857085.1 Acidobacteriota bacterium
GTTCACGAAGAGGAACGGATGGTGGCGGGCGATGCGCGTGAGGAACTCGATGTCATCGATCTGCGAGCCCTCGTTGTAGCCGCCGACTTCGCGAAACACCTTCGCGGGGACGATCGCGGCGAGGCCGGGAACCATGCAGCGGCGCAGCAGAAAATCCTCGTACACCCAGCCGTCGCGCGGCGTGGCCGTGCGGAAGATGCGCTCCGTGCGATTGCCCGCTTCATCGATGACGTACATGTCGCCGAACACGAGACCGGTTTCCGGCGGCGCGGCGAGATAGGCGTTCACCAGCGTTTCGACGTGATGCGGCAGCAGGCGATCGTCCGAGGCGGAGAAGGCGATGATTTCGCCGTTGGCGAGCGAGAAGGCGCGATTCATGGTGCGCGTCGTGCCGACGTTCGACTGCACCTCGAGCCGCATCGGAATCGGACTCTCCGCCGCGAGGCGGCGAAGAATGTCCGGCGTGCGGTCGCGCGAGCCGTCGTCGATCACGATCAGCTCGAGATTCGGATACGTCTGCGCGAAGATGCTGCGGACCGAATCCTCCACGTACTTTTCATGGTTGTACGCGGCCATGAGGACGCTGACGAGCGGGCGAAAAGGCTTCGATTCGGAAGTCATCGTGCGGCGGCCGGAGGCCGTGAATGCTGCATGGTAAGATCGAATCGATCTTGGACGAAGCGCCGTTTCTCACCAAGCTCGGTGACCTGACGCAGGGCCGGCTCGCCGATGATGATGCAATCGACCCTCAGACGTGGGACTCCGTCGATGTGCTCGACCTCATCGCCGCGATCGACGAATCGTATGGCGTGACCCTGCCGCTCGAGCGCCTCAATGCGTGCCGCACCGTCGGCGAGTTGCGGCAGCTCATTCGTAGTGCCGCGGAGACGGCCTAGTGCCGCCGCGCGACCTGATTCTCGCCGGCGACAGCACGTTCGCCGAGATCGCGTACGAATACTTCACGTACGACTCCGACTATCGCGTGGTCGCGTTTACGGTCGAGCGGCAGTACCTGAAGCGGGATGAGATGTGTGGCCTGCCGGTCGTTGCGCTCGAAGAAGTCGAACAGCGCTTCGCGCCGGACGCGCATTCGTTCTATGCGTCGATCGTCTATTCGCAGCAGAACCAGTTGCGGACGCGGCTCTATCGCGCGATGAAAGCGAAAGGCTTCGCGCCCGCGTCGTACATCAGCTCGAAAGCGTTCGTCTGGCGCAACGCCACGATCGGCGAGCATTGCTTCATCTTCGAGAACAACGTCGTGCAGCCGTTCGCGAGCGTGGGCGACAACGTCGTGCTCTGGAGCGGCAATCACATCGGTCATCACTCGCGCATCGGCAGCAACTGTTTCCTTTCGTCGCACGTCGTGATCTCCGGTTACGTCGACGTTGGTGAGTTCTGCTTTTTCGGCGTGAACGCGAGCGTGGGCAACAACCAGACGGTCGGGAAAAAGTGCACCATCGGCGCGGGCGCGATCGTTCTCGGCGACGTGCCGGACTACAAAGTCGTGACCGGCCTCTGGAAAAAGCAGCGGCCCACGGCGCAATGAACGCGATCGCGATTCGCCGTTACGCCGCGGACGGCGCCGCCGAATGGAACGCCTTCGTGCGCGGCTCGCGCAACGGCACGTTTCTGTTCGATCGCGGCTTCATGGATTACCACGCCGATCGCTTCGACGATCATTCGCTCATCTTCGAAGACCGTGGCCGCATGATCGCAGTGCTTCCCGCGCACGTGCGCGATGCAGAGCTGGTGAGCCATGCGGGGCTGACGTACGGCGGGCTCGTGCTCGATCCGCGCGCGACGCTGGCGACGGTGCATCAGTGCTTCGACGCACTCCTCGCGTACATACGCGAAAAGGCGCTGCGGCGGCTGGTGTACAAGACCATTCCGTCGATCTATCACCGCCAACCCTCCGACGATGATCGCCACGCGCTGTTCGTGCGCGGTGCGGCGTTGCATCGTCGCGACGTACTGCTGACCATCGATCAGGCGGAGCGGGGAGTCGTGCAGGAACGCCGCACACGCGCTCGGAAACTCGCATCGCGCAGCGGTCTGATGGTGCGCGACAGCGACGATTACGCCGCGTACTGGCAGGTTCTGTCGGAGAACCTCCGTGCCAAGTACGACACCACGCCGGTGCATACGCTCGACGAAATCCGTCTGCTCGCAGCCCATTTTCCGGAGAACATTCGTCTGACCGTATGTACATCGGACGATCAGATCCTCGCAGGCGTGGTCGTGTTCGTGACCGATCGCGTTGCGCATCTGCAATACATCGGCTCGTCCGCCGAAGGCCGTGAACGAGGCGCGCTCGATGCCGTCTTCGCGCATCTTCTCGACGTCTGGCGCGACAAGCGCTACGTCGACTTCGGCATGGCCAGCGAGGACAACGGCCGTATGCTCAATGAAGGACTGGTCGCCTTCAAGGAAGGCTTCGGCGCACGGACGATCGTGCACGATCACTACACACTCGACATCGCAGAGGAGCGGACGTGATCGACCATTCGGACTACGAGCGCAAGTACGCCGATCAGTATCGCGACGGCAGCTTCGAGACCATCATGGCGCGCATCCGCCGCGAGCACGCGCTCGCCTCGGTGCGCAGGTATCCGCACGCGCGTTTCCTCGACGTCGGCTGCGGCTTCGAGCCGCTCTTCCCGCATCTCGACGAGGCGACGGAAGCGTGGATCGTGGAGCCGGGCGCGGAAGCTGTGGACGCGGCGCGGAATCATCCGAAGGCAGGGGATCGCGTGCACATCGTCTCCGGTTTCTTCGAAGAGGTGCACGCGCAACTCCCGCCCGAGTTCGACTTCATCGCCGTCAGCAGCCTGCTGCACGAAGTCTCCGATCCTATCGCTCTCGCGGACGCCATTCGCGCGCACTGCAACACATCAACCGTCGTGCACTTCAACGTCCCGAACGTTCGCTCGTTCCACCGCCTCCTCGCACTCGAAGCAGGACTGATTGACGACCTCTTCGAAAAATCTGAAACCGAAAAGCGCTTCCAGCGCCAGACCCGCTTCGACATGCCCACGCTGCGCACGTTTCTCGAAGCGAACGGCTTCGAGGTCGTGGAGTCCGGCACTTACTTCGTGAAGCCGTTCACGCACGGTCAGCTCGAACGCATGCTGCGGCACGAGATCATCGACGAACGCATCCTCGCCGCACTCGATCGGATGACGCAGTACATGTC
>JALYOB010000153.1:0-3351 GCA_030857085.1 Acidobacteriota bacterium
CCGCGGTACAGCACCTCCAGCGTCTTCGCGTTGTACCGGCTGCCGCGGCACGCCGGGCATGGGGTGTAGACGCTCGGCAGGAACAGCAGCTCGACCATCACGAAGCCCTCGCCGGCGCAGTGGCCGCAGCGGCCCTTGGCCACGTTGAACGAAAAGCGCCCGGCATCGTAGCGGCGCTTGCGCGCGGCCGGGGTGGCGGCGAACAGCTTGCGCACCTGGTCGAACAGGCCGGTGTAGGTGGCGGGGTTCGAGCGCGGCGTGCGTCCGATCGGCTTCTGGTCGACGCGCACGAGGCGCCTGATCGCTTCCATCCCGGCAACGATCTCGCCCCCTTCTGTGACGACCTTCGTCTGTTCGAGCGGATCGGCTTCGTCGTCTTCCGCTTCGACGGTCTGGCCGAGGCGTTCGGCGACCAGTTCGACCAGCACCTGGCTGACCAGCGTCGATTTTCCGGAGCCGGAGACGCCGGTCACGCTGGTGAAGACGCCCAACGGAAAGGCCACGTCGAGATCGTGAATGTTGTTGCGCGTGACGCCATTGAGGCGCAGCCATCCTGCGGGCGTGCGCGGCGTATGTGCGGGAGGCGCATTGTCCGCGTACAGAAATGCGCGCGTCTGGGACGCGGCAACGTCGCGTAATCCTTCGGGCACGCCACTGTAGAGGATCTCGCCGCCATGCTCGCCCGCGGCCGGACCGACGTCGACGATCCAGTCGGCGTGGCGGATGACATCCAGTTCATGCTCGACTACAAACAGCGAATTACCGGCCGCTTTCAATTTGTCGAGCGCGGTCAGCAGGGCTTCCGTATCGGCGGGATGCAGTCCCGCCGATGGCTCGTCGAGTACATACACGACGCCGAAGAGATTCGACCGGACCTGCGTGGCTAATCGCAGTCGCTGCAACTCGCCGGGCGAAAGGGTGGGCGTACTCCGTTCGAGCGACAGGTAGCCGAGGCCGAGGTCCAGGAGGACGTCGAGCCGGGCGGCGAGATCGTAGGCGATGCGCTGGGTCACCAGCGCCTTTTCCGGATGTCCTTCAGAAGCTTTCGAGGCCGCGGTTCCTTTCGCATAAGGGCGCACGACGTCCGCGAGGCGCGACAATGGCAATGCGGAAATGTCGGCGATGTCATAGCCGGCGAATGTCACAGAAAGCGACTCGCGGCGCAGACGTTTGCCGCCGCAGGACGCGCATTCCGCACTGAGCATGTACTGTGAAACGCGCTTCTTCATCAGTGGACTCTGCGTATTTGCGAACGTGTGCAGGACGTATTTGCGCGCGCCGCTGAACGTGCCCATGTAGCTCGGCTCATCTTTGCGCTTCAATGCGCGGCGCGTTTCTTCCGGCGTCAGGCCGGCATAGACCGGTACAGTGGGAGTTTCCTCAGTGAAGAGAATCCAGTCGCGATCTTTCTTCGGCAGATCGCGCCAGGGGACGTCCACGTCGTAGCCGAGGGTGACCAGAATGTCCCGCAGATTCTGGCCGTGCCACGCAGGAGGCCATGCGGCAATGGCGCGCTCGCGAATGGTCAATGAGTCGTCCGGCACCATCGACTGTTCCGTCACCGTATACACGCGCCCCAATCCATGACACTCGGGACACGCCCCCTCGGGCGTATTGGGGGAAAACGATTCGGCATAGAGGAGCGGCTGATTGCGCGGATAGTCGCCCGCCCGCGAATACAGCATGCGCAGCAGATTCGAGAGCGTCGTCACGCTGCCGACCGAGGAGCGGGTGGTGCCACCGCCGCGTTGTTGCTGCAGCGCGACCGCGGGCGGAAGGCCGTCGATCTCATCGACTTCCGGCACGGCCATCTGATGGAACAGGCGCCGCGCATACGGCGACACGGATTCGAGATACCGCCGCTGTGCCTCGGCATACAGCGTCCCGAATGCGAGCGACGATTTGCCCGAGCCGGAGACGCCGGTGAAAACGACCAGCGCGTCGCGCGGGATGTCGACGTCGATGTTCCTGAGGTTGTGCTCGCGCGCGCCGCGGACGCGGACGAAGCGGTCGGTGTCAGCCCTGCCTTGCATGTCGGCCGCATCCTCTCATTCGGGCATGACAACGGAAAGAATGTTGCGCGTGAACAAGACGATCCTCATCACCGGCGGCAGTTCGGGAATCGGCGCGGCGGCGGCTCGGGCGTTGCGGCAGCAGGGGGCGACGGTTGCGATCACGGGACGCTCGCCGGAAACACTTCGGCTGGCGAAGGAAATCGGCGCGGACGCGTTTCTGTGCGACTTTGCGAAGTTGCGCGACGTGCGCGCGCTCGCGGCGCAGCTGCTTGCGAAATACCCGCGCATTGACGTGCTCGCGAACAATGTCGGCGGCGTGATCGCGACGCGGCAGGTCACCGCGGATGGT
Organism: Acidobacteriota bacterium; assembly: GCA_030857085.1. Lineage (GTDB taxonomy): Bacteria > Acidobacteriota > Thermoanaerobaculia > Gp7-AA8 > Gp7-AA8 > QHVT01. The sequence goes on from JALYOB010000153.1 coordinate 2,365, forward strand.
CATGAAAAGACGCTGCAGGTGAATCACCTCGGCGGATTTCTCCTGACGCTTCTGCTGCGCGAGCGGCTCGAAGCCTCGGCCGGCGTGGTGATCGATACGTCCAGCGGCGCCCATCGCTTCGGTCATATCGATTTGCGTGAAATGGAAAGCGCTGGCGGGTACAACGCGTGGCGCGCGTATGGCTCGGCGAAGCTGATGAACATCCTGCATGCGGCGGAGATCAATCGCCGCTTTCGCGGCGTGCGCGGCGTCTCGTTCCATCCCGGCGTGGTGGCGACGGGATTTGCTCGGGAAGGAGCGCGTTTCGTGCGTGTTTTCTATGAGACCGCGCTGCGGAAGCTCTTCATGATCTCGCCGGAAAAAGGTGCGGATACGCTGGTGTGGCTCGCGTCGACGGACGACTGGACGCCGGGCGCGTTTTACATCAGACGCAAACGAGCGCGCACGTCGCGTGAAGGGGGCAACGCGCAGCTCGCGCGGGAGCTGTGGGAGTGGAGCGAGCGCGCGGTGGCGGAATGACGGCGACGATTCGTGAGGCGGCGGAAGACGAGCACGACGAGCTGATTCCGCTGCTGCTTCTGGCCGAGCCGTCGCGGCGCGCGTTGCGGTACAGCCTCGAAAACATGAGCGATGCCGTGTATCGAATGGACGCCGGCGGAGCGCTCATCGGGGCGGCGACGATGGCGTGGCGCCGCGATCCGTGCGAGATCGTGGAGCTCGCGATTGCGACGGAGGAGCAGGGGCGGGGGTATGGGCGGACGCTCGTCGAGTGGCTGGCGAACGAGGCCAGGCGGCGGCGGAAAAAGTCGATGATCGTCGGCACCGCCAGCACGAGCGCGGGCAACATCCTCTTCTATCAAAAGTGCGGCTTTCGCATCGCGGACGTGCGGCAGGATTACTTCTGGTATTACGACACGCCGCGGATCGAGAACGGTCTGGTCGTGCGGGACATGCTGGTGCTGGAGATGGGGTTGTGAATTTGGAGTG
>JALYOB010000153.1:3361-8814 GCA_030857085.1 Acidobacteriota bacterium
CACTCCAAACTTGAAAAACGGACAGCGGCCGTTTGTGATTCGCCTCACGTGCGACTCTGCCATGAGCGGCTAATTTGGCGCGCATGAGTCGTCTGAAGTCGCTTTTCTCTCTCATCACCTTGGTTCTCGCGGTGCCGCTCTTTGCGGCAGACAATCCGGCGGCGTCGATTGCGGTCGACGCGGCCGCGCAGCAGCGGCCGATCGATCCTCGGATTTATGGCGTTGCATTCGCGACGCCGCAGGAATTGCAGGATCTCAATGTTCCGCTCAATCGGTGGGGCGGCAACAACACGTCGCGTTACAACTGGCAGCAGAACGCGGACAATCGCGGATTCGACTGGTATTTCGAAAGCATCGGGTATGGCAGCGCGACGGCGGGTGCCGAGGCGGATTCGTTCATTGCGAATTCCAAGTCGGCGGGGGCCGAGCCGATGATGACCATCCCGACGATCGGCTGGGTGGCGAAATTAGGCGCGAATCGCTCGAAACTGGCCAGCTTTTCGATTGCAAAGTATGGCGCCCAGACCGATCGGGACTGGCAGTGGTTTGCCGATGCCGGCAATGGAGTTTCGTCGGCGACGGGGCAGAACATCACCAACAATGATCCGAATGACGCGAACGTGCTCGCCGACTCGCTGTTCATGAAGAGCTGGGCCAGTCATCTCGTGACGCAGTGGGGCGGCGCGGCCAATGGCGGGTTGCGGTATTACATTCTGGACAATGAGCCGAGCATCTGGTTTTCGACCCATCACGACGTGGCGCCGGTTGGCCGGACGATGGAGCAGGTGCGCGACAGCATTCTCGATTATGGCGCGCGGGTGAAGGAAGCCGATCCGAATGCGGTCGTGGTTGCGCCGGAAGAGTGGGGCTGGAGCGGCTACATCTTCAGCGGCTATGACCAGCAGTGGGGGGCGAAGAACGGCTGGTCGAATCTGCCGGACCGTACTGCACATGGCGGTGCCGATTATCTGCCGTGGCTGTTGTCGCAACTGAAGGCCAATGAACAGAGCACCGGCCGGAGGATTCTCGACATCTTCAGCGTGCACTATTACCCGCAGGGCGGCGAGTACAGCAACGACACGACGTCGACCATGCAGCTGCGGCGAAATCGTTCAACGCGTTCGCTGTGGGATCCGAATTATGTCGACGAGAGCTGGATCGCGGACAAAGTGCAGCTCGTGCCGCGTCTCCGCTCGTGGACCAGTCAGTATTATCCGGGAACGAAGGTCGCGGTGACGGAGTACAACTGGGGCGCCGAGAATCACATGAACGGCGCAACCACGCAGGCGGACATTCTGGGCATTTTCGGCCGTGAGGGTCTCGACGCGGCAGCATTGTGGACCACGCCCGATGCGACGACGCCTCTGTACAAGGCGATCAAGCTCTATCGCAACTACGACGGGAACAAGTCGTCATTCGGCGATGTGAGCGTCGCCGCGGGCGGGCCGAACCCGGACAATGTGGCGGTGTTCGCGTCGAAGCGCTCCAGCGATGGCGCGCTGACGATCATGGTGGTCAATAAATATCTGGCCAACAACACGCCGGTCTCGATCAACCTCGCCAATTTCGCGGCAGGTGCGGCCGCACAGCGGTGGCAGCTCGCCGCGAATGTGCTTGCGCGACAGAGCGACGTTGCGCTCTCAGGAACGACGCTCACTGCCTCACTGCCGGCGCAGAGTGTGACGCTCTTCGTCATTCCGGCTTCGAATGGCACGCCCGCCAATCAGTCGCCGGTGGCGTCGATCTCGAGCAATGTCACGAGTGGCACCGCTCCTCTGGCAGTTTCATTCAGCGGCGCTGGCTCGACGGATGCCGACGGCTCGATCGTTTCGTATCAATGGAACTTCGGTAATGGCGTGACGGCGAGCGGCGTTTCGGCGTCGACGACGTACAACGCGGCGGGGACGTATACGGCCACGCTGACCGTGACTGACAACAATGGTGCGACGGCGACTGCCTCGCGGACGATCACTGTCGCTGCCGCGCCCGCGCCGCTCAATGCGCCGACTTCGCTCACTGCCGGCGCCTCGCGCGCAACGGTGACGCTCAAGTGGCGTGACAATGCGGCAAACGAGAGTGGCTACTACGTCGAACGAGCTGCCGCGGGCGGCGCATTCGTGCGCATTGCGCAACTCGGCGCGAATGCAAAGTCGTACAGTGACGCGCCGGGGAAGGGGACGTGGGTGTACCGCGTGCAGGCGTTCGATGCCACGTGTGTGTCGGCGTATACGAATACGGCGCAGGTGGGGGTGAAGTAGGGTAGAAGCGTGGCGTTGCGCGTTGGGCGTTAGGCGGTTGGGGTGTTGCGCCTGAGGGCCGCTTGGCGTCGTGAAATTGCGAAACTACGTGTCATCTGAGCGAAGCGAAGGACCTTCTCCGTGGCACATGGGAAGGTCCTTCGCCGTCTTCGCGGCTCAGGATGACACTCGTTGGGGGCGGTTACTTCAATGCGGTTCGTACGCGTTGCTCGATCTCTGTGACTGCTTCCGATAATGCAACCGTTGGGGCGGCGTCGGCGGATTGGAGGGAGTCGAGGAGGGCGCGGAGGGATTCGGCGAGGGTGGTGAGCTCTTCGGAATCGCTCTTTGCGCGGGCGGCTTCAACGTCGCGCATGAGCTGGTAGACGCGCATGGATGCGGTGAACTGGCGCGACAGCTCTTCGCGGGTCGACTGTACGCGCGGGTCCATTTGTACGACCAGGGGCTGGGTGATTGTGCGGCTGCCGGCGGTCAGGCGCACCGTGTAATTGCCGGGCATCGCATAAGGAGACGTCGCGTTAGGCGGGGTGTCGTGCGGAATCGCGGCGATGGGGAATCCGACGGAGTTGTCGCCGAGGGGCGGGTAGCGGAGGTCCCAGACGAAACGGTGCATGCCGGGGGTCGTGGGCAACGCGCGCTGGGGGCGGATCCAGTACCAGGGGACGTTGCCGGTGTCCTGAAGAGGGGCGGCCACGTCGCGGCTCGAATAGCGGCGCACCAGTTTGCCGTCGGAGTCGAGGATTTCCATCGTGACTTCGGACGCGGGCGCGGAGAGGTAATAGTCGAGGATCGCTCCGTCGGGAGGGTTCTGGCCTGCCGGCTCGTCGGGCGGCAGTGGCGTGTCGGTGTTCTTGTTCCAGCGGAAGCGCCATGCGCGCTGCGGCTTGTACAGGTATGCCTCGCCGGTGACGCTGCGCGCCTGCCGTAATGGTTCGATGTCGTCGAGGATCCAGAAACTGCGGCCGTGCGTGGCCACGGCGATGTCGTCTTCGTGCAGCACGAGATCGCGAATGGACGTGGCAGGCATGTTGAGGCGCAGCGACTGCCAGTGATCGCCATCGTCGAACGAGACATAGACCGCCGTCTCCGTCCCCGCGAAGAGGAGGCCGCGCGTTTTCGGATCTTCGCGAACGACGTTCACGATGCCCTCGTTCGGGATGCCTTCTGTGATGTGCGTCCAGCTCCTGCCGCCGTCGCGGGTGCGGTAAATGTGCGGGCGGAGGTCGTCGAGGCGGAAGGTGTTGATCGCCGCGTACGCGGTATTGGCGTCGAAGTGCGAGGCTTCCAGAATGGAGACTTTCGCCCACGGCACCAGCGCCGTGGGCGTGACGTTCGTCCACGTTTTCCCGCCATTCGTCGTGAGGTGAATCAGGCCGTCGTCGGTGCCGGCCCAGATGCGATTCACCTCCAGCGGCGAGGGGGCAACCGCGTAAATGACGCCGCGCTGTTTCGGCTGCGCTGCGGGAGTTCCGATGTATTTGCCGACATTCGCGGGAACGCTCCACTCTTTGCGGGAAAGGTCGGGGCTGATTTCCGTCCACGAGTCCCCGCCGTTGGTCGTCTTCCACAGTGTATTGGAGGCGAAGTAGAGAATGTGCGGATCGACGGGATTGAAGACGATCGGCTGTGTACGGACGACGCGGTAATTGCCGCCGCGTAATGGCTTCGGCGTCACGTCTACTGCCGTGCGCGTGCGGCGGTCGTAACGGCTGATTTTGCCGCCATAGACGATGTCGGGATTGAGCGGATCGGGAACGGCGTAGCCGTATTCCTCCGCCGCGACAGGCGTCCAGTCGCGGAAGGTGATCTGTCCTTCATCACTGCGGCTGACGACGCACGCGGAACCGCTCTCCTGCTGCCCGCCGCACACGCGATAGGGAAATGCATTGTCGGTCGAGACGTGAAACATCTGCGCGGTGGGCTGGTTGTACCAGGAGCTCCACGTCTCGCCGCCATTGACGGTGATGATCGCGCCCTGATCCGAAGCATTGAGGATGATGTTGGGGTTGTTGGGGTTGATCCAGAGGCGGTGATAGTCGTCGCCGCCCGGCGCGCCGCGAAATGCACGGAAGGTCTTGCCGCCGTCGACCGATTTCCAGGTCACGACATTCGCGACGTACACAATGTCGGCATTCGTCGGGTCAGTGCGCACTTCATTGAAGTCGCCCGGCCGCCCCCACAGCCGTTCGTCGGTATTGATGCGCTGCCACGTCTCGCCCGCATCGTCGGACCGATAGACGCCGCCGCTTTCTTTCTTCGTGCCTGCGATTGCATAAAGGCGGCGGGGATTGGCTTTCGATACTTCCAGTCCCGCGCGGCCGAGGAGCTCGCCGGCGGGGAGGCCGGTGGTGAGCTGGCGCCAGGTCGTGCCGCCATCGCTCGACTTATAAACACCGCTGCCAGGGCCGACGAATACGCCGTTTTCCCACGGCCCCTGACGCGCTTCCCACAATGCGGCATAGACGATCTGCGGATTCGCAGGATCGATGACGACGTCAATGCCGCCGGTGTCCGGATCGCGATAGAGGACTTTTTCGAAGGTCCGGCCGCCATCGATTGACCGGAAAATCCCGCGCTCTTCGTTCGGTCCATACGGATGTCCAAGGACGGCAACGAAGAGGCGATTGGGATCGCGCGGGTCGACCGCGATCATCGGAATCTGCTGCCCTTCGCGTAATCCGAGCTGCGTCCACGTCTTCCCCGCGTCTGTGGATTTGTACATGCCGTTGCCGGTCGATAAGTCGGGCCGCTGCAATCCTTCGCCGCTGCCCGCGTACAAGACGTTCGGATCGGACGGCGCAATGGCAATGGCGCCAATGGAGCCGCTCGTTTGTTGGTCGAAAATGGGGGTCCACACACGACCGTAATCGGTGGTTTTCCAGATGCCGCCGTTGTTGACGCCGATGTAAAAGACGTTCGGCTGCGACGGCACGCCCACCGCCCCGACGGTGCGGCCCCCACGGAACGGTCCGATCATGCGCCAGCGCAGTTCGGCAGTGTGTCCCGGATCAATCTGGGCGGATGCGGTGAGCGTGAAGAGAAGCGCGACGATGAGTGCAATGCGGCGCATGCGTGGAAGCTAGCACACGACGAGGGGCCTCCGGCGGGCCGGCACGGCCGGCAGCGCTGGTTGGCCCAGCCCGTACGCGCGCTGTACTCGATGGCCGCGGTCAGGTCTCACAGCGTGCGTAACGG
>JALYOB010000586.1 GCA_030857085.1 Acidobacteriota bacterium
ACCCGGCGCTTCGCGCCACCCTCTCCCCGCCTGACGCGGGGCGAGGGGCGACAAGGAGGCGCAGGGGTAGCGTGCGCCCTGTTGCCCTTCTCCCCGCGTTGCGGGGAGAAGGTGGCCGAAGGCCGGATGAGGGGCCGGCCGGCCCGCTGACCTAATGCGTTCCTGTCGTATCTGTCGCGGGTGCAGGCGTCGTCGTTGTCAATACCGCCGGCGGGATCACACTCTCTACCGGTGCGGGCGTGGCGTCGGTCGGCGGGGCGGCGGGAGGGGGCGGGGCGATGTTCGGCACCTGCTTGCGCTCTTCGACGCGCTTTTCGATTCCCACCTGCTGGCGGCTGCGGATCAGCCAGCGGAGGAGTTTCGATTCATTGATGCCGATGAGGATGTCGTTGATCGACTCGTACATCGACGGATCGGTCAGCAGCTTGCCGGCCGTTCCCTGGCCATTGTTGATTTTCGCCACGACCTGATTGAGCTGGCGTACGAGGCCGGTAAATTCATTGAGCGCCTGATCGCCATATTCGCGATCGTTGATGAGGCGCGGCACCAGGCCCTGTCCGGTCTGCATCGAGTTGGTGAATGCCGCCAGATTCGTAGACGTCGTACGCAGGTTTTCGATCAGGTCGTAAACCCGCGTTTTTCCTTCCGGATCATTGAGCAGCGCGGGCACGAGGCCATTGCCGCTCTCAATGCTGCGCTGCACGCTCACCGTGACGTTCTGCAGCGATTCCGCCGCGCCGGTCACAGACGTGGTCAGGCGCTCGGCGAAGACATCGTCGTAAATGAGTTTGCCCATGACGCCTTTGCCGCTTTCCATGTGCGTCAATGCGGCATTGGTCTTATTGAGCGTGGTGAGGAACGTGTCCGTCAGGCGCTGCTTGGTTTCAGGGGCCGTCGTGAGCTCGCCGATGAGACCTTCGCCGCGGTCGACGCGTCCGAGGATGTTCTTGAGGGAGTACGAGATCTGAACGAGATTTTCGACCAGATCCTCGCCGGACGTAATGAGCGCCTCGACGTCCGTGCCCTTCTGCGAAGGGATGATCGAGCCCGGCTCGAGCGTCGCAAAACGGAGCGTGCCGGGGCTGACGTCAATGTACGTATCGCCGGTCAGAAGGCCGAGTTTCTTGAGGCGCACGCGCGAATCCTGACGCACACGCTCGGCATATTTGCGGTCGATCATGAGCAGGATCTCGACCTGCTTCTGTTTCGGATCGCGCGGCAGGTTGATGTCGCGGATCGTGCCGATGGTCACGCCGGACATGCGCACCGGATTGCCCTGCGAGAGGCCGCTCACGTTCTCGAGGCGCACTTCGTATTCGTTCTTGCGCGCAAAGATCTTCTGTTCCGATCCAATGAAGAACAGGAACACCATCAGGATCACGAGCGCGCCGGAGACCAGCAGGCCGACGCGAATGGTTTTGTCTGTCGATTTTTTCGCCATATCACTGCTTCTTTGTCGGCTGCGCCGCCACGACGGCGCTGGCCTTCAGGAAATCGCGGAGTTTCGGATAATCGGAGTCGCGCGCCTCGTCCATCGAGCCGACCCACTCGAATACGCCCTGATGGAGGAACGCAATGCGGTCGCCGACGGAAAACGCGGAATGGATGTCGTGCGTGACGACAATGGACGTCACGTTGAGCTTCGCCTGCAGGTCCACAATCAGTTCATTGATGGTCTGCGAGGTAATGGGATCGAGTCCGGTGGTCGGCTCGTCGTACAGAATCACTTTCGGGTCGAGCACAATGGACCGCGCCAGACCGACGCGCTTGCGCATGCCGCCCGACAAGTCGACCGGCATCAGATGCTCGGTATTGGGCAGGTTCACCAGCTCGAGTTTCTCGCGCACATTGCGCGCGATTTCTTCTTCGCTCATGTCGGTATGCTCGCGCAGCGGAAATGCCACATTGTCGAATACGGTCATGGAGTCGAACAATGCGCCGCTCTGGAAGAGCATCCCGAATTTCTTCCGGATGCGATACAGCTCTTCTTCCGGAAGATCGGTCACGTCTTCTTCTTCCACAATGACGCGGCCGGAATCGGGCGCTTCGAGCCCGAGCATGTGCCGCAACGTCACCGATTTCCCAGTGCCCGAGCCGCCGAGGATGACCAATACCTCGCCGCGGAACACCTGCAGGTTCGCGCCGCGCAAGACCTGTTTCGAACCATAGGCCTTATAGACGTCGTGGAATTCGACGAATGGCACGCGCGGGTGGCGGCGGCGGTCCGGTGTCCCGCGCTCGACGGCGCGCCGGTCGGTGTTGGTCAGCGTTTCGGTCATCAGAAGAAAAACAGGAAAAGTTTGGTGAGGAAAAAGTCCATGATCAGGACTGTGATCGACGCGGTGACGACGGTCTGCGTCGTCGCACGGCCCACACCATCCGCGCCGCCGCTGGTGCGCAAGCCATTGAAGCAGGCGATGAGCGCAACCGAAAATCCGAAGAAAAACGTTTTGCCGATTCCTGACGCGAGGTCGTTGTAATGCACGGCTTCGACGACGCTCCGCAGATACGCATTGGCGGAAACGTGCAGGCTCGAGACCGCGATGATCATGCCGCCCAGAATGCCGAGCGCAATGGCCACAATGGTCAACAGCGGGAACATGATGGTGCACGCCGTCACGCGCGGCACGACCAGTTTCCGCACGGGATTGGTCGCCAGTGCGCGTAATGCATCGATCTGTTCGGTGACCTTCATGGTCCCGATCTCGGCTGCGATGCCCGCTCCCACACGCCCGCCCACCATCAGCGACATGAGCACGGGCGCAAGCTCACGCACGAGGGAGAGCGACACGATCGTCCCAACGAACATCTTGCCGCCGAAGTCGGCCAGGGCATATGCGGTCTGGAGCGCGAGCACCATGCCGATGAAGGCGGAGGTGATGATGACGATGGACAGCGAACGCACGCCGATCTGGTCGAACTGGGCGACGAGAAGGGCTTTCTCCATCGGTCCACGCCGGAACTGCTGGACGGTCTGCCCCGCGAGCTCGGTGATGCCCCCGACGTACAAAAACGCCGAGTCCGCCCTGGCGCGGGTGCGCTTGAAGGCGTTCGGGCTCGGGGTGCTTTCTTCGAGCAGTGAAGTCATGCGCGGTCCGTAACGTTCGCGAGCTGCTTTCAATTGCCGCGCCTGCGGTCGGGGCCGCCTCGGGGAACGACCGGGGGCCTCCGGCGGCCGGGGC
>JALYOB010000154.1 GCA_030857085.1 Acidobacteriota bacterium
TGTAGACTTCGATGGTGTTGAAGGTGGTTTCGCGGTTGACGCGAAACTCGCGGTAGTCACGCGGGCCAAGACCGTTGCGCAAGCCGTTCGTCAGCAGGCTCTCTACGCCAGAATGGTGCGAAAGGTGTGTGGAAGGTGCCAAATGTTGGAGAAGCCGTTCGCACACGCGCAATGATCCAGCAGGCAAATGCTAGCGACATTCTGACAGTGGTTGTGCAGAGATAAGTCATGGATCTGAGACTACGATTTCCACCTGTTCCCGAACATGCGGGTGACCTCGCGGACCAATGCGTGGCGGCTGCGCAGCGCGTGTCGCAGCTTGATCTGGACTACACGCCAGAAAGCCTCAAGATCGTAGATGGGCAGCTCGCCAAATTCCGGGCTGAACATCTAACGTCAGCGCTGATAGGCGAAACTTTTTTTTGCTTCGGCTGCTATGCGGGTGAAGTATTTGCTCGAAATCTTAGGGGCTGGTGGGTCGAGACGACTAAGTCGCCGCTCGCTCACCTGACTCCTTGGCCGATGGTTGTTGCGCTTCCGAATGGCGACTGCTGGAACCCGATCGGGAAGGTTTTCAAACGTGTGGACGAAGGTGAGGAAGATAGCGTTAGTTACATGTATGAAATTGCAAAGGCGGGGACGCTCCGCTGACGCGCCGCCTGTCTCACGAAGTTTGTGACTGTGTCGAACAGTTTTCCTAGCACGATGGCGCGGCCGCACCACCGCGGCGACGCCACCATCCTGCCGACCCCGCCTCGTCGCTGCTCAAACGGATGCTGGTGCAGTCCAACGGCGTAGCCATTGCCGGCAGCGAGGTTGACTACGACGGTCTCCAGATCCGCTCGACCCAGCTCCTCGGCGTCTCTTCGGACCGGCGCTACAGCCGGTTCCGCTACGACGCCCGGAGCCGCGGCCGACGCGAATCCGTTTGCGGCTGTGCCGGGGCGGTCGTTGCGGGCACTCACGGCCGTCGACTTCCGCTCGGCCGACGAGAGCGACGTGACGAACTTTCAACGGAAACTGATCGCGACGATAAGAAGAAGATGGGAATCTGATGACACCGCACCTTGCACAATTCGTCGATGCGGTTTCCGCACACGGGTGGTCTGTTAGAGTGCGCGCGACTCCGCGCGACACAGTCCCCGCTGTGCTCCGCGCTCGATACGGAGAACTGCCCGGCTTATATCGAGAGTTCTTGGGTGCCGTGGAGCGATGCGTGGCGGCCGATGAGCGCGTGTGGTTTCTGTCGTCCGCCGACTTCGAAGAACAGTCGGATGCTGCGTTTGCCTGGAACGAGTTCGAAGTCGCCAGCCTTGCTGCTACCGAAGTCGACGACGCGTGGAAGCGACAGATAACATCCTTCTGGGCCAGGCATTTGCCGATTGCGACCTCCGTGAGGTCAGGTTACGCATTTCTGGCGATCGAGCTTCGCGGATCGTCAACCGGTCCCGTAGTCATCGGTCGCGAGCCTGAATATGAATCCGTGTCGCCCGTCTGCGACTCGTTCTCCGAACTTCTCCGCTTGTTTGCGGCGGCGCATTTCGACAGACTTCCACCGGAATTCGTATGAAGTTCGACCACCAGGCGGAGTGATGTTATCGGTTGTCGGTATTGGTCATCCGCTGTTCGTTATTCGTTCTCCGTCAGTTCGACGACGGATATCCGACAAACGAGGAATGACTTTTCGATTCTGCGCCGGGCGCGTTCCGGTGGAGGTAATGCCTTCGATCGAGACGGCGCGCGCGTGATCGAACAGCGAGTTTGCAGATGGTATTCGGCCACTGTGCTTTCTCGCTTACGCAGGATCTGCTCCGGAGAGGCACGATCAGTAGCGTGGCGTCGACCAACACGATTGCTCTGAACTGTAACGCCGGCCCGGCGATCATTGAGGATGTTTGGGTAGACGGTCCAGCCATCTTACCCGGGGCTCGAAGTGATTCGACCAACAGGCGCGTCTCTGGCCGTCGGTTCCGGTTATCTTCGGGCCTACGCGGCGCGCGGGAGGGCTTGGCCAACGATTTAACGCGGCCGCGGGTGCCCGCCGAGCACGCAATGAGACTGGATCGATGATGCCGACGATCGAGCATTTGAAGTCAGGTGTAACGGACGCGAGATGGTTTTCGCGGCTCGGTGCATTCGCGGCGGTGCCCGGCTTCGTGCGTATTCGCAGCTTGGATTCGTGGGCGGATACAGATGCCGCGGATGATGACGCGAGAATTGCGGATTTCATGGAATGGTTGCCGACGCAGATTGGTGCTGAAGATCCGATCCACCACGGCGAGCTTGCCGCTCATGTCGAGAAACTTGGATGTGCGGAAGTCGCCATGAGCATCGGGCGCGAAATGTACAAGCTCACACTGCAGTCGTTGCGCGGTATGTGTCGACACTCGCTCCTGGTCGCAGGATCGCATGACTTCACGAACGCGGCACGAGGTGCAGCGTTATATACAGTTCGACAAGCCGCGATGGAGATCGTAGCGGAGGTGCAGACGCCATTCTGGTCGCGTCTCGTTCCGCTTTATACGGAGGGTCATTGGCCCTGCGGTGTGATGCCGAATGGCGAAGTCGTGGTGCTGTGACGAACCCTCGAAGTGCGTTATGGCAGTGCCAGATAAGTAGGATGGCAGCTCGTTCGAGGCACCGGATCGATACAATGCTTTTGATGGCGTCATTGCTCATTCCAGCTCAATTTCATCGTCCAGTCTGACGCACATGATGTTTAGAGCCCGGAAATTCGCTCGTCTTATGGACCGAGACGGCGCGCGCCTGATCGCGGACAGCGACTTCGCAGATTGTACGTTCGACAACTGTGCTTTCTCGCTTACGCAGGATCTGCTCCGGAGAAGCACGATCAGAAACGTGACGTTCACCAACACGATTGCTCTGAACTGCAACGTGGGGCCTGCAATCATTGAGGACGTCTCCGTGGACGGTCTGGAGACTGGCGATATCCTCCTGGCGTGGAGCCCTTTCCTGAAGCATGTCGTCTTCAAGGCGAGAATGGGAACGATCAAAATCAACAACGTGCCGGCGGTGGCCAATACCAGTGCTGATATCGTGGACGCGTTCTCCATGGCCCGTCGCGAGTTCTATGGCGATGTGGACTGGGCACTGGATATCAGCGAAGCCGTCTTCCGGGATTTCACGACGAGGGGGATTCCGGCGTCGCTCATTCGGCGGGACCCGGCGACGCAAGTCGTCGTGAGGCGAGAAAAAGCGGAACGGCAGGAGTGGCGTACGCGCGTCTCGCCGTCCGCATCTTACTGGCTGGATGTCATCGACATCTTCCTCGCACGTGAGGGCGACGATGATCATGTGCTCGTCGCACCCAAAGCAATCCCCAGAAAGCGCCACCTCGACTTAGTGCACGGTCTGCGGCAGCTGCAGGATCTCGGCATAGCTGAGCCGGATTGACCTCGGGCATCGTGTAGCTCCTCAGACGGAAGACGGTGCGCAGGGCGGCTGTTTTGTGGCAAGCAGCGCGAAACTGCTCTCCGCGCGTTCCTCCTATGACCCCTTCTCCCATCGAAACCATCGCTCAATGGATCGTCGCGTCCCAACACATCGTTGCCTTCACCGGTGCCGGCATCAGCACCGATTCCGGCATTCCCGACTTTCGCGGGCCGGACGGGGTATGGACGCGGCGCGACGCGGGGCTGCCGGCGCCGCGGTGGCGCGTGCGGCCGGATCAGGTGCGGCCGAACGCCTCCCATGGCGCGCTCGTCGAGCTGCAGCGCGTCGGCAAGCTGGCGTTCGTGATCACGCAGAACACGGACAATCTGCATCGCGAGTCGGGTCTCGATCCTGAACGGCTCGCGGAGCTGCACGGCAACGGACATCTCATGCGCTGCCTGCAGTGCGACCGGCAGTTCACGCGGGCGGAGAGCGGGTGGGGCAGCGGTGCATGGGGGCCGGGCTATCGCACCGACCGGCCGAAGGCGGGGCAGCCGCCGTGTCCCGAGTGTGGCGGGCGTCTGATCTCGTCGGTCGTCAACTTCGGCGATCCTCTGCCGTTCAGGGAAATCGAGCAGTCGCGCCGTCACGCCTCCCGTTGCGATCTCATGCTCGTCCTCGGCTCGTCGCTCGTGGTGCAGCCAGCGGCGTCGTTCGTCGGCATCGCCTTGCAGGCCGGCGCGCGCGTCGTGCTGATCAACAAAGGCGAGACTCCATACGACCACGTCGCAACGCTGCGACTCTCGACCGGCATCGGCGAGATCCTGCCGCCGGCCGTCGAGCTGGCGGTGCAGCAGATGTCGAACGCGCGTTAGGCGACACGCGCGTGGACGAACGCGGCGTCGCGCCGTTACTCTCCACGCCATGAAGCACGTCGGAATCGTTGCCTGCTCCGCGGAAGGAGCGGCGCTTTGCTACAGGACGATCTGCGCGGAAGGGGCACGCCGTTTCGGCGAGCACGCCCATCCCGAGATCTCGCTGCATTCGCATTCGCTCGCCGACTACGTCCGCTGTATCGATGCCGATGACTGGCGCGGCGTCGGCGATCTGATGCTCTCCTCTGCCGCGAAGCTGCAGCGCGCCGGTGCCGGCTTTGCGATCTGTCCGGACAACACGATTCATCGCGCGTTCGACCATGTGTCGTCACGTTCACCCATCCCATGGCTCCACATCGCGGACGTCGTCTCCAGCCATGCAGCGCGCGCAGGATGGACGCGGGTGGGACTGACGGGAACGCGCTGGCTCGTCGAGAGCGACGTCTATCCGGCGCAGCTCACGAAGCGAGGACTCGAGTACCGCCGCCCGTCGGACGGCGATGCCGCGGAGATGAATCGCGCGATCATGAACGAGCTCGTGAACGGCGTCTTCGAACGCGAGACGGTCGAGTTCTTCCAGGGCGTCATCGCCCGCTTCCGCGACGAACGCTGCGACGCCGTGATCCTCGGCTGCACCGAAATCCCGCTCATCATCAACGACGCGAACTCGCCGCTGCCGACGCTCGATTCGACGCGACTGCTGGCCCGCGCGGCGCTCGAGTATGCGGAGTGAGGTTGTCGGTTGTCGGTTGTCGGTTGTCGGTACTGGTTGTCCGTTATCCGTTGTCCGTTGTCCGTTAGTTGAACCGAGAACCGACAACCGATAACCGAGAACCGACAACCGATAACCGACAACCGACCCGCGAGTCAGCAGCGCGATATCGCTCACCGTTACGCGCTGCTGACTCGCTGGTCGTGTCCGCGACGCCTCCCCTCTCGCGGCGACGGCGGAGGTCACCGCGGGAGGGGAGGGCGGCAGGGGCGTGCGATCAGTTGCCGCTCGGGAGCGTCGTGGCCGGATCGCTCGTCGCGTACGACGGCGAGGTCGAACTCGTCTTCGTCTCCGGGCCGGGGAGCGGGATGGTCGGCATGCTCAGCGTGAAGATTCCGCCGATTTTGCTCATGAACGCGCGGATCGTCTGCACGACGTCCGTACGCGGCTCCGGGCGTGGCGCCGGACGAGCCGGACGGGCCTCGGCGACGACGGCGGTGCTGCTGATGATGGCTGCGGCGGTGAGGGTGACGACGAGGGATTTCATTGAAGAGCGCATAGTTCCTCCTTGCTTTTCCGTTGAACGGTTGTGGTTTGTGAGCTCAGCGGCGACCCGCTGGAGGTGGGTGACGGGGAAGGGGTGCGACGCGGGGCGGCTACTCTCCGAAGCCGCCGGGAGGCGGCGCGAACAGGCGTGGCTGTTCGTTCGGGAGCTCGCGCAGGAAGGCGTGCACATGACGGATGAGGCTCGCGTTCGCCTGACCGATGGCGACCGCCTCGCGCAGAAAGGAGAGGGCGGTGATGGCGCGCGACGCCATTCCGGCGCGCGTGAACTGTGCGATGACGTCGCGGCAGATGGCCGGAACTTCATCGGCTTCGCCGACGATCAGCAGCGCTTCCGCGAGCTCGAGGGCGACCAGCCCCGCGTCCGAGATCATGTCGAGCTGTTCGAACTCGCGCCACGACTCGCGCAGGATCGGAATCGCCTCGGACGCACGGCCGCTCGCTGCCAGCGCGTGGCCGAGGAGCCAGCGGCTGCGGGTGCGCTCGGTCTCCATCCCCAGCAGCTCGTACTGCGCCACGCAATCGCGCACGGACGCGGCGGCGCGCTCGGGTTGCCCGAGGGCCGCATAGCAGGTGGCGATGTTGTGCGCGACGCGCACTTTGCTCGTTTCCTCGAGATCGGGATCGCCGTTGATTGCGCTCCAGACCGCGAGCGCCTCTTCGGTCGAGCCGCGGTCGAAGAGAACCGCCCCCTCGGTGATCCGCGCGTTGAGGTAGCGTGAGCGGTCGCCGAAGCGGAGGAAGGTCTCCGCCGCTTCGCGCACGAGCGCCACCGCTTCGTCGTTGCGATCGATGAGACGGAGGATCGCCGACTTGACGACCGCAACGCGCGCGAGGTCGTACTCGGGCATGGGCACCTGTTCGAAGAGCCGTTTCGCGCGCTCGATGAAGTCGAGCGCCTCGGGGTGACGGCCGAGGAATGAGAGGACGAAGGCGTGATCGCGCGCGGCCTGCGCGCGGAGTTTGACGACGTAGTCGCACGGGTACTGCGCGACGTCGAGCGCGTTCGCGACCTGAATGGCCATCGCGGTGACCTGCAGCGCGTTGGTGGGCGCGTGCTCGATCATCGTGCGCCACCGCTCGAGCAGCTGCTTGACGACGCCGGCGGTGTGCGCGCCGCCGGTGTTGCGCATCCGCTGCGCCCACCAGTTTGCGGGACCGGTGAGAACCTGATCGCAGATCACGACGGCCTGCTCGTCTTCGAGCCGCGCGCGCTCGGCGAATGCGGCGACGTTGAGCATGAACTGCCGCGGCGCGGGTGCGGCAGTTTCCTGCCACACTTCGGCGGTTTCGAGCTGCGCGATCAGCTCGCGCTGCTCGCCGACTTCGCTGCTGCACGTGTCGCACTCGGCGACGTGGGAGTGAATCTCCTCAGCCGCCGGGGAAGTGCCTTCCACGTATTCGAACAGCGATTCGTCGTCGTGATGCGCCATGGCAGTGACTTACGTGCGGCAAGATAGCACGCCTGAATTGTGTTTGTCAGCAAGGAACGCATAGTGGTCGCGCTGCGCGCGGGATTGAGGATGAAGGATTGAGGATTGTGGATTCGAAGAGCTGCAGCGGGAACGGCGACTGCTTCCGCAATCCTCAATCCTTAATCCTCAATCCGGAACCGTGGCTGGGGAGGGAGGATTCGAACCTCCGAATGGCGGCTCCAAAGGCCGCTGCCTTACCACTTGGCGACTCCCCAAGATTGCGTTTCGCGCAGGCAAGACTGACAGCGTCCCGCGGGGGCGGGTCCATGCCGGGCGGCGGATTCTAGCAGAAGCGGCACGTCCTGTGCTCGCGTCTGGAATGCAGCGGGATGAAAGAACAACTCGTTGCCGTGTCAGGAGATGTGTTCCGGAGGATTGTCTCCGACGCGAAGGACTTTGCCATTCTGTTGCTCGATGCCGAAGGGCAGATCGTCACCTGGAACACAGGCGCGGCGGCGATCTTCGGCTATACCGCCGAGGAGGTGGAGGGGCGGCATTTCGATTTCCTGTTCACCGACGTCGATCGGCGCGACGGCATGCCGCGCAAGGAGCTCGACACCGCACGCCGCACCGGCCGCGCGGAAGACATCCGCTGGCATGTCGGCAAAGACGGCCGCTGGGTGTTCCTCGATGGCGTGACGACGCCCGTGCGCGACGAGGGAGGCGAGATCGGCTTCGCCAAGATCGCGCGCGACGTGACCGAGCGGCAGCGCACCGAACGCCGGCTCGCGGCGCAGCTCGCGCTCACGAATCTGCTCGAACGCAACGAGTCCTTCGAAGTCACCGCCCGCGAGATCATGCGCGCCATCTCCGAAAACATCGGATGGGACGTCGGCGCGTTGTGGCAGGTCGACGGCGACGATCTCGTCTGCGTCGAGCACTGGCATGCGTCGAACGTCGATTCCGAAGCCACCGAAGCCTTGTGCGACGGCCGTCTGAAGCGCGGCGTCGGGCTGTTAGGCGCGGTGTGGGAACGAGGCGAGGCGGTGTGGGTGGCCGACTTCCGCGATCCCGATCGCTTCCCGCGCGCCGCAGCCGCCGCACGCGCCGATCTGCGCACGGCCTTCGCGTTTCCGATCATCGCGGCCGGAAAGTTTCTCGGGGGGATGGAGTTCTTCAGCCGCCGCAGGCGCGAGCCCGAGCAGGCGCTCATGCCGGTCATGACGCTCATCGGCGCGCAGATCGGCGACTTCATCGAGCGCCATCGCACGCTCAAAGCGCTCACCGCGAGCGAAGAGCGCTTCCGCCTCATGAGCGAGACCGCGCAGGACGCAATCTTCATGATGGACGAGGCGAGCATCGTCACCTTCTGCAATCCGGCGGTCGAGCGGATCTTCGGCTACAAGCCGGAAGAGCTCACAGGGAAGCCGCTCAACGCGATCATTCCCGAGCGTCTGCGCGAGGCGCACCGGCGCGGCGTGGAGCGCTTTCTCCTCACGCGCGAGCATCACATTCCATGGAGCGGCGTCGAGCTGCCGGCGCTGCACAAGGATGGTCACGAGTTCGCGTGCGAGATCTCGTTCGGCGAGTGGACGAGCAACGGCCAGACGATCTTCACCGGCTTCGCGCGCGACGTCAGCGAGCGCAAGAAAGCGCTCGAGCAGGAGCAGCGTGCGCGTGAGGAAGCAGAAGCGGCGCGCGCACAGATCGAGCGGCGCGCGGAAGAAGAAGCGTCGTTCCGCCATCTCGCCAGCGCGCTCACCGGCGCGGTGGAGATGACGGACGTGCTGTATGAGAT
>JALYOB010000587.1 GCA_030857085.1 Acidobacteriota bacterium
GGTAGTCATTGCTCCGAGGAACTCCGAGGAACCCGAGGAACTCCGAGGAACTAAAGACCGTGTCGCGCGCCCTCCTCACCGACCTCTACCAACTCACGATGACGTACGCGTGGTGGCGCTGCGGGCGGCATCGCGACGAGGCGGTGTTTCATCTCTTCTTTCGGAAGAACCCGTTCGATGGCGGGTACGCGATCGCGGCGGGGCTCGAAGAGGCGATCCGGTATCTCGACTCGCTTCGCTTCGAGGCTGATGATCTCGAATACCTCGCGACGTTGCGGGGGAACGATGGGGCGGCGCTTTTTCCTGACGACTTTCTGCGCTGGCTCGGCGACTTCCGTTTCTCGTGCGACGTCGATGCGATTCCGGAAGGGACGGTCGCCTTCGCGCACGAGCCGCTGCTGCGCATTCGCGGGCCGCTGCCGCAGGCGGCGATCGTCGAGACCGCGCTGCTGAACATTCTCAACTTTCAGACCCTCCTCGCGACGAAAGCCGCGCGCGTCGTGCATGCCGCGGGCGGCGATCCGGTCGTGGACTTTGGTCTGCGCCGCGCGCAGGGAGCGGACGGCGCGCTTTCCGCCGCACGTGCGGCGTACATCGGCGGCATCGCCGGAACGTCGAACGTGCTCGCCGGCGCGCGCTACGGCATGCCGGTGCGCGGCACGCACGCGCACAGCTGGGTCATGTCTTTCGACGATGAGCAGGAAGCGTTCGATGCGTACGCCGGCGCATTACCGAACAACACGCTGCTCCTCGTCGATACGTACGACACGCTCGAAGGAGTCGCGCACGCGATCGAAACGGCGAAGCGTTTGCGCGAGCGCGGCCACGCGTTCGTCGGCATCCGTCTCGACTCGGGCGATCTCGCGTATCTGTCGATCGAAGCGCGTCGCATGTTGCGCGAGGCCGGCTTCGCCGATGCGGTGATCGCGGCGAGCAACGACCTCGACGAAGACGTGATCACCAGCCTCAAAACGCAGAATGCCGAGGTGACGTTGTGGGGCGTCGGGACCCGGTTGATTACCGCGTGGGACCAGCCCGCGTTGGGCGGCGTGTACAAACTCGCGGCGATGCGGCGCGAAGGTGAGGAGCGGTGGCAGCATCGCATCAAGCTGTCCGAGCAGCTGGTGAAAGTCTCCACGCCCGGCATGCTGCAGGTGCGGCGCTTCGAGGCGGGCGACATGATCTGGGACGAACTGACCGGCGCGAACACCTCCACCATCGTCGACCCGCTCGATCTCACGCGCCGCAGGAAGCTCGAAGGGGAAGGCGTCGATCTCCTCGTGCCCGTCTTCCGCGATGGTCAACTTGTTTACGATCCGCCGTCGCTCGATGCGATTCGCGCGCATCGCGAGCGCGATCTCGCCCGCTTCCATGACAGCATCAAACGCATCGTGAATCCGCACGACCATCCGGTCGGCCTCGAACAGACGCTGCATGAGCTCAAGACCAGGCTCGTGCTCGAAGCGCGTGGAGCGGCGGCATGAGCGCGATCATCTTCGCCATCGAACGCTATGAGCACCTCGCGAACGACATCTGCGCGCTGGGTACGTTCGAGTCGGGCCGCATCGAGCGCGACCGCTTTCCGGACGGCGAGCACTATCTGCGCCTCGACAACGACGTCAACGATCGCGATGCGGTGCTCGTCGGCGGCACGATCGATCACGACGCGCTGCTCGAGCTGTACGACCTCGCGTGCACGATCGTGGAAGCCGGCGCGTCGACGCTCACGCTGGTCGTGCCGTACTTTGGCTACTCCACGATGGAGCGCGCCGTCCGGCCGGCCGAGGCGGTGATGGCGAAGAATCGAGCGCGGATTTTGTCGTCGATTCCGCGGGCGAAACTCGGCAATCAGATCCTGCTCCTCGACCTGCACAGCGAAGGCATTCCGCATTACTTCGAAGGAACCATCCGCCCGTTTCATGTGTATGCGAAGCCGGTGATCGAGCAGCTCGCGCGCGAGCTCGGCGGCTCGTCATTCGTGCTCGGCTCGACCGACGCCGGCCGCGCCAAGTGGGTCGAATCGCTCGCCAACGACCTCGGCGTCCCTGCCGCGTTCGTCTACAAGCGTCGGTTGAGCGGCGAGGAGACCGCGGTGCGTGCGGTGAGCGCGACGCTGAGCGGCGAGACGGTCGTGATCTACGACGACATGATCCGCACCGGCAGCTCGCTCGTGAACGCGGCTCGCGCGTATCGCGAGGCAGGGGCGGGGAAGCTGATCGCGATCGCAACGCACGGCGTGTTTCCCGGCGACTCGCTGTCGCGCATCGTGAGCACCGGATTGTTCGAAACGATCGCGGTGACGAACAGCCACCCGAATGCTTTGGGACATCCGAACGTGATCGTCCGTTCGGTCGCTTCGCTATTCGCGCGCTACCTTCACTGACGACACCGAAATTGCGGCGACGATCGCAAATGCAGCGCCGGTGAAAAACGCCGCCTGCGCCGACACGCGTTCGTAGATCAAGCCGAAGAGCGCGGTGCCCGCGAGCACGCACAGACCATTGGCGAGGTAGTACACGCCGAAGCTCTTGCCGCGCGCTTCCGGCGGAACGAGATCGGCGATCCACGCCCGCTCGGCACCTTCGCTGAGCGTGAACGGAATGGCATACGCGACGAAGAGAATCACGAACGTGGTGAGCGTGTGCGCGAACGGAAAGAGGATGTAGATGACCGCGTAGGAGAGCCAGCCCGCAATCAGCAGATAGCGCCGATCGACGCGATCCGACAGCGCACCGGCGCGCGTCGAAAAGGCCGACTTGATGACGTGATGCGCCGCCCAGAGCGCCGGAAGCATCGACGTCGACACACCCGCGGCGTGCGCCTGAAGAAGAAGAAAGGCGTCGGAAGAATTGGCGAGAGAGAAGAGAGAAATGGCGGTGATGGCGCGGCGAAACGTGGTGCTGGAAGGATGCGGGATGACGGAGGCCGGATGAGGTTTCGAAGCTTCATCCTTCGTCTTTCCGCCTTCATCCTTCAACATCGCGAAGAGCATCAGCGCGCCGATGCTGCCGGGAATGACGGCAAACCACATCACCTGCCGCAGTGTGAAATGCAGCCCTTGCAGCAGGGCGATGGCGAGGAGCGGTCCGACGATGGCGCCGGTGTGATCGAGCGCGCGATGAAAGCCGTATGCGCGGCCGCGCTCGGCGGGCGGCGTGACGTCGGAGATCAT
>JALYOB010000155.1:0-4362 GCA_030857085.1 Acidobacteriota bacterium
GGCCTAGCCTCCGCGACAGAGTTCGCATATTTCGCACGAGTGTCGCGGAGGCTAGGCCTGCCAGACGGGTCCGGGCCCGTGGGCCCGGCCGCCGGAGGCCCCCGGTCGTTACTCCCAATCCGTGTGCACGAACGCAGCGTCCTCACCCGCGTCGTTGCGTTGGTACGTGTGGGCGCCGAAGAAGTCGCGTTGGGCTTGGGTCAGGTTCTGCGGCAGGTCGGCCGTGCGGTAACTGTCAAAGTAGGCCAGCGACGCGGAGAACGCGAGCGTCGGGATGCCGGTCTGCTGCGCGAACGTCGTGCAGCGGCGCCATTGCGCCTGTGATTCTTCGGCGGCGATGTCGGCGCGGAAGGCGTCATCGAGCAGGAGATTCGGCAGCGATGCGTTGCGCTCGTACGCGCGCATGATCGAGTCGAGGAACTTCGCGCGGATGATGCAGCCGGCCTTCCAGATGCGTGCGATCTCGCGCAGATCGATCTCCCACTGGAACTCGCGCGCGCCCGCCTGAATCAGCGCGAAGCCCTGCGCGTACGAACAGATCTTCGCCGCGTACAGCGCGCCGTGCACGTCGTCGATGAACTGCTTGCGATCGACCTGCGGCCGCGGCATCGAAACATTGAGCACCTTCGATGCGGCGACGCGCTCCGTTTTCATCGACGACAACACGCGCGCATCGATTGCCGCGGCGATCGTCGGAATGGGCACGGCGAGATCGAGCGCGACCTGCGCGGTCCACTTGCCGGTACCTTTCTGCCCTGCCTTGTCGAGGATCTTGTCGACCAGCGGCGCGCCGGTTTGCTCATCGGGCTTGCGCAGGATCTTTGCGGTGATCTCGATGAGGAACGACTGCAGCGGACCGCGATTCCATTCGTCGAACACGTCCGCGATCTCGTCCGCATTCATCCCCAGCCCGCGCCGCAACAGGTCATACGCCTCGGCGATCAGCTGCATGTCGCCGTACTCGATGCCGTTGTGCACCATCTTCACGAAGTGGCCCGCGCCGTCGGTGCCGCAGTACGTGACGCATGGCCCCGAGTCGCTGCGCGCGGCGATCGCCTCGAAGACGTCGCGGATCGCATCCCACGATTCGGGCGTGCCGCCGGGCATCAGCGAGGGGCCGAAGCGCGCCCCTTCTTCGCCGCCCGAAACACCGGAGCCGACAAAGTGCAGGTCCTTTTCGAGCAGCCGCTGCGCGCGTGCCTGCGTGTCCTTGAACCAGGAGTTCCCGCCGTCGATGACGACGTCGCCCGGCTCGAGAATCGGCAGCAGCTTGCCGAGCATTTCGTCGACCGGCGCGCCTGCTTTGATCATCAGCAGAATGCGGCGCGGGCGTTCGAGTTTGCTCACCAGTTCTTCGAGCGTCGACGTCGCGGTCAGCTTCTTCCCCCGATTGGCCTCGCAGAACTTCTTCGTCGTTTCCGGCTCGCGGTTCCACGCCACGATCGAGAAGCCGTGATCCTCGATGTTGAGGGCGAGATTCGAGCCCATGACGCCGAGGCCGATGACGCCGAATTGACCGCTCATGCTTTGACCACCGCGCTGCGCACCGCCTGCGCGAGCTTGTCCAGACCAGCGTCGACGTCGTCACCGAGATCGATCGAGAGTGCGCGGCGATTGCGCGATGCGAGCGACTGAAAGTCGCCGATCGCCTGCGCGCGTGCGAGCACGCCGAACGTGAACTTCTCGTTCGCGATCGGCAGATCGCGTTTCGGCCCGCCGGTGAGCTGGAGGAACACGCCGTTGTCGCCGCCGCCTTTGTGCAACTGACCCGTCGAGTGAAGGAAGCGGGGACCGTAGCCGCTCGTCGTTGCGACGTGCAGCTCGCGCGCGACTGTTTCACGAATAGCGGAGATCTTCTCGTCGCGCGCGATCGTCTCGCCGAAATACTGCGTCAGCGCCACGTAATCGCCCTGCTTCACTTTCGAAAGCAGTGTCGCGATCGCGTCGGCGTCGTTCACGCTGATGCGCGAGGCGCCGCCGCCGCCCGACATGTCGCCGGTATTCGTGTACTCCTCGAGCAGCTTCTTCGTGTTGTCTTTCGACTCCTGCACGTTCGGCTGATCGAAGGCGTTGACGCCGATGATCGCGCCGGCGACGGCGGTTGCGAACTCGAACGCGTAGAAGATCTCGCCGAGATCGAGTGCGTCTTCGAGCACGAGATCGACGACCGGATGACCGGCGTTCGCGAGATCGCTGAGGCGCGTGGTGTCCTCGCTCCCGCGCATGCGCACGGAGACGAAGAGGCGATCGTTCGCGTATTCGTTCGCTGCGAGTGCAGGCTCACCCGCGATGGGGATGATGCCTTTGCCTTCCTTGCCCGTGCTCTCGGCGACGAGCTGTTCGACCCAGAGGCCGAGCGTGTCCAGAGGGCGAGGCGTGATGAGAGTGAGTTTGTCGCGGCCCTGCAGCGCCATCGCGCCGATCACCGCGCCTAACAGCGCAGGTGTGTTCTTCCGAATCTGCGGAATGGTCGCGAGGTGGGAGGCATGCACCGCGCGATCGATCAGCTCTTTGACGTCGACGCCGCTGATCGCCATCGGCAGGATGCCGAACAGCGACAACGCGGAGTAGCGGCCGCCGATGTCGGGCATGTTGAGGAACGTCGCGCGGAAGTCGTCGCGTTGCGCGTCCTCGACGAGCTTCGTACCGGGATCGGTGATGGCGATGAAGTTCTCGCCCGCCGCGTCGCCTTTCTTCTCTTTCACCCGCTCGTAGAAGTAGCGGTGAAACATCATCGGCTCGGTGGTCGTGCCGGACTTCGAGGCGACGATGAACAGCGTCCGCGCCACATCGATTTTCGCCTCCAGCAGCGCAACCGCCTCGGGCACCGTGGAATCGAGGACGAGCAGTTCGGGGAAACCTTCGCGCTTTCCGAACACGCGCCGCACGACTTCCGAGACCAGACTGGAGCCGCCCATACCGAGGATCACGACGTGCGCGAAATCGCGGAGCGCGAGCTCGTCGAGAATCTCGAGCGTGCTCGGAAGCATCTGCTGGATCTGCTCGGGCACGGCCACCCAGCCGAGGGCGTTGTCGATGATCTTGCGGTGCTCGGGCTCGGACTTCCAGAGCGAGCTGTCCTTGCTCCAGATGCGCGTGACGAACTTCTCTTTTTCGGCGCGCGCGATCGCGTCGTCGATGCCGCTGACGTTGTGCAGCGTCATGCGATCGGGCAGGCCGCGAACCGCAGCGTCGCGCCGCGCTTCGATGGTCATGCTGAGTGAGCCGAAAGATTCGATGAACGACTTCACGCCGTCTTCGGTGAGCTTCTGCGTGATTGCGTCGAGACTGAATCCTTTTTCTTTGAACGTCGCCATGACGCGGCGCGCTTCATCGAGATCGACGTCGACGGTGCGCTCGACGCGGCCGTGATCCTTGAACGCGTCGTACGTCGCCGGAGGAACGGTGTTGACGGTGTCGGGACCGATCAGCGACTCGACGTACAGCACATCGCTGTACTTCGGATTCTTCGTGCCGGTCGACGCCCACAGCGGGCGCTGCACGCGCGCACCTTTGTCGCGCAGTTTGAGGAAGCGCTCGCTCGTGAAGGTCTGCTGAAAGAGCTCGTACGCGAGCTTCGCATTCGAGATTGCGACTTTGCCGTGAATCGATTCGAGCGAAGGATCGTCCTTCATCTTTTCTTCGATCTGCTTGTCGGCAACGCTGTCGATCCGGCTGACGAAAAAGCTCGCGACCGAGGCGATGTGGCCGAGGGGCAGACCGGATGCTGCGCGCTTTTCGAGCCCGCGCAGATAGGCCTCGATCACCTGCGCATACACGTCGTTGGAGAAGATGAGCGTGATGTTGATGTTGATGCCGGTGGCGATGGCCTGCTCGATGGCCGGAATGCCTTCCGGCGTCGCAGGAATCTTGATCATCACGTTCGGCCGGCCGAGGCGGGTGAAGAGGCGCTTCGCTTCGGCGACGGTCGCTTTGGTGTCTTTCGCCATGCGCGGCGAGACTTCGATGCTGACGTAGCCGTCTTCGCCGTTGGTCTTCTCGTAAACGGGAAGGAAGAGATCGGCGGCGTTGCCGATGTCTTCGATCACGAGCTCGTCATAGATGTCGTCGCGCGACTTGCCCTGCGAGGCGAGCGTGCGCAGTTGCGCGTCGTAGTCCTCGCTGCCGCCGATGGCTTTTTCGAAGATGGTGGGGTTGGACGTGAGGCCGCGCAGGTCGTCCTCCTCGATCATCCGCTGCAGCGCGCCGGACGTGAGGAGCTTGCGCTCCATCTGATCGAACCAGACGCTCTGGCCGGCTTTTGCGAGTTGGGCGATGGGGTTGGTCATGTTGCCTCCAATTCGTTCCTCGGAGTTCCTCGGGTTCCTCGGAGTTCCTCGGAGGAGATGAACCACCCGAGGA
>JALYOB010000155.1:4372-8718 GCA_030857085.1 Acidobacteriota bacterium
GAGGAACTCCGAGGAACTCCGAGGAACCGAGGAACTCCGTTAAGCATATGTGAGACCTAAACGCCGGCTTTGCGAATCGCGCGCGTCGCGATGCGGGCCACGAATGCGCTCACCGCGATCGCGCCCACGGCCGTCACGATGAGCGCGATGCGGTTGCCGCGTCCGCTCAATGCGGCCGCGCCTGCGGCTCCCGCGTAGGTGAAGGCTGCGGTGCCGGGGAGGATGCCGAAGAACGTGGTCAGGACATATGCGCCGAGGCGAATGCCTGTGAGGCCGAAGGCATAGTTGACCCAGGTGAACGGCGGAAATCCTGACAAGCGCACCAGGGCCATGATCTTCGTGCCCTCATTGGTGATCGCGCGATCGAGGGCGCGGAACTTTGCGTTGTTCGCGGTCATCTTCTCGACGCGTGCGCGCAGCACGCTTTGCGCGAGGAGAAACGCCGCGGTTGCGCCGAGCGTCGCGCCGGCTACGTTCACCATCACCCCGCGCGCGAAGCCGAAGATCGCGCCGGCGCCGAGCGTCAATGCGAGCGCGGGAACCAGCAGCACGCAACAGATCATGTAGACGAGCACGTACGCGACGTAGCCGAGCGCGCCCTGATCGCGAACCCACAACTTGAACGCGTCGAGCCACGCGGCGATGGGCAGCATGCGCATCGCGAACACAATCGCGACGAGCACCGCCATCGCGAGCGCGAGCTTCAGCCACTTCACGGCAGGCGATTGTAGGAGATCGTTACTTCGTCGACGGGAGGAAGACTTTTCGGAGCGTGCCGATCACCATCGAGATGCCCTTGATTCCGCCTAACAGCACGCCGATGAAGAGACCGGCAAGACTGCCGATCAGCACCTTGACGAGACCGCCGCTCGACTTCGGCTTCCCATACATCGGAGCCGGCATCGGCGCGCGAGGCGGAGTTGCGCCTCCGCGGATCTCCTTCTGTCCATCCACTGCTTTGGGACGGTCTTCGGGCTTCGACGCCTGCGCACGCGCGTCACGCTTCGACGTGTCTCCTTTGAGGCTGCCGAACGACCGCGCGTAAACCTGCGTGAACTCCGCACCGAAGAAGAGGATCTGCGCGGACCAGTAGACCCACACCAGAAGGATCACCAGCGATCCGGCCGCGCCGTATGCAGAGCCGACTGCTGCTTTGCCGAGGTAAATCGCCAGACCGAACTTGCCGAGGACGAAGAGGATGGCGGTGAAGATCGCGCCGAACCAGACGTCGTGCCATGCGACTTTGAGGTCGGGCAGAAAACGGAACATGCAGGCGAACATCAGAATCGCGATGCCGAACGAGAGCACGAGCTGCAACGCTTGAATGACTGCCTCGCCGCCCACGAGGCGCTCGAGATACGGCCCCATCGCGGAGATCGCGGTGTCGAAGACGAGCGTGATGAGGAGGAGGAAGCCGATGCCCATGACCATGGCCATGGAGAGGAAGCGGTCTTTGATCGCGCCGACGATGCCGGCGGCCTTTTTCTGCTCGACGTTCCAGATGGTATTGAGCGCGTCCTTGAGCTGCGCGAACAGACCGGAGGCGCCAAGGAGGAGCGTGATGATGCCGACGATGGTGGCGATCGTGCCGCTCTTCGGTTTCGCGGCCGCTTGAATCATGGCCTCGAGCGCCTGCGCCATCTGCGGGCCGAAGACCTTCCCGAGCTCGCCGGAGATCTTGCCCTGCGCGGCTTCCTGCCCGAGGAAGATGCCGGCCATGGCGACGGCAATGAGGAGAAGCGGACCGATCGAGAAAATCGTGTAGTACGCGAGCGCGGCACCGAGCCGCGGCGCCTTGTCTTCGCCGAATTCTCTGAAGGTCTGTTTGAAAACAGTGATGTATTTGCCCATTCGCTTGCTCCGCTCCCATTTGCGCGGAGAGCAACGGGCATTCCTATTTGGATTTCATCCACGCAATGCAGCGCTCGAGCGAGGTGCGCATCTCGCGCGGCGTCAGGTGAATCGGACGGCCGTGTCCGGGAAGCACCGATTCGAAGGTAAAGTCGAGGAGTCGCTCCATCGAGCGAATCTGCTCGCTCCATGAGTACCAGCAGGCGCTGCGAAACGCGTACAGATGCCCGCGCGCCTCGCTCCAGGCGAGGTGATCGCCGGTGAAGAGGAACGCGTTGCGATAGAGGAAGACGGCGTGGCCGCGCGTGTGGCCGGGCGTGGGAATCATGATCAGGTCGGCGTCTAACGCGACCGGCTCGGTGCCGCTGATTTTGCGTTCGACGGACGCGGTGCCGGTGCGCACGTCGTCTTTGTGCAGCACGCGTTCGCAGCCGAAGCGGGCGGCGAATTTTGCGTGATCTGCAACATCGTCCTGATGCGTGAGGAGCATCGTGCGCACGCCGCCCGTGGCATGGAGGTTCTTCACCAGCGGTCCCGCGAAACGGGGCGAGTCGATCAGGACGTTGCCCGCCTCGCGGCGGATGCAGTAGCTGATCGCGCCGAACGAGTGTTCGCTCGCATAACCGCAGCGGTACACGTCGCCGTCGATGCGCTCCGGGAGCGACGCGAGCGCGGCTTTCATGTCGTGACGCGACGAGCCGATGGAGGAAGTGGGACAGGAAATGAGCGCCTTCTGCGCGCTCAGCAACTCGGCTTCGTTTTCGGGCTGCTTCGCGACGGCGGACTGCCCTCCGGCGTCGTGAAAAATGGCTGGAGCGAAGATGCGGCAGGCGTCGCAATCGATGCAGGTGGAGTCGACGAAGAAATCGCCCGCGGTGTTGGTGGGGAGGCGGAGGGCGGGGTTCGCCATGATCGTCGTTAACCCGTTGCCCGTTGCCTGTCATCCCGCCTGTCATCCCGAGCGAAGTCGAGGGATCCCCTGCCTATGGACGTGCAGTGGCCGGTACAAAGGGGATCCCTCGACTTCGCTCGGGATGACACCGAGGCCGGAATGCCCTCACCGCCCCCCGCATTATCCGTTCCGGCATGTTCGACAACCTGCAAGACAAAATGGACCGGGTCTTCAAGACCCTGCGCGGCGAGGCGACGCTCAATGAGTGGCACATCGATAACGCGCTCAAGGAAATCCGCGTCGCGCTGCTCGAGGCCGACGTTCACTTCAGGACCGTCAAGGACTTCACGAACCGCGTTCGGGAAAAGGCCGTCGGCGGCGACGTGCTCACCGCTTTCTCGCCGGCGCAGCAGGTCACCAAGATCGTCCGCGACGAGCTGCAGGGCCTCCTCGGCGGCAACGAAGTCGGCCTCGCTCTGGTCGGCAGCCCGGCCGTGATCATGATGGTCGGCCTGCAGGGCTCGGGCAAAACGACCACCTCCGGCAAGCTCGCGATGCACCTCAAAACGCGCGGCCGCCGGCCTCTCCTCGTGCCGTGCGACGTCTACCGTCCCGCCGCAATCGACCAGCTCCGCATCGTCGCCAACAACGTGAAGGTGCCGTTCTACGAGATTGCCGACAACCGCAATCCGATCGACATCGCCCGCAAGGCGCTCTCGGAAGCGAAGACGCTGCTGTACGACACGGTCATCCTCGACACCGCCGGCCGTCTGCACATCGACGAGGAGCTCATGACCGAGCTCCAGACGATCAAGAACGACGCCCGCCCCTCGGAAATCCTCTTCGTCGCGGACGCCATGACCGGCCAGGACGCGGTCAAGTCGGCCAAAGAATTCGACGACCGCCTCGGCGTCACCGGCATCGTCCTCACGAAGCTCGATGGCGACGCGCGCGGCGGTGCCGCGCTCTCGATCAAGTCGGTCGTGAATCGCCCGATCAAATACGTCGGCGTCGGTGAAAAGTACGCGGACCTCGACGTCTTCTATCCCGACCGCATGGCCCAGCGCATTCTCGGCATGGGCGACGTGCTCTCGCTCATCGAGAAGGTCGAAGCGGAAGTCGACAAGAAGGAAGCGGCCCGCCTCGCGGAAAAGGTCGCGAAGGACAAGTTCACGCTCGAAGATCTCCGCTCGCAGCTCCAGCAGGTGAAGAAGATGGGACCGCTCTCGTCGCTCGTCTCCATGCTGCCGGGCGCCGGGAAGATCAACGAGGAGGACATCGACGAAGGAGCGATCGTGCGCATGCAGGCGATCCTCGACTCGATGACCAAAAAGGAACGCGAGTACCCGCAGATCATCAACGGCCACCGCAAGAAGCGCATCGCCAAAGGCTCGGGCACCTCGGTGCAGGAGATCAATCGCCTTCTCAAGCAGTACCTGCAGATGAAGAAGATGATGAAGACCTTCTCCAAGGGCTTCGGCGCGCGCAAGTTCGGAAAGATGATGAAGGGGCTGCCGCCGGAATTCATGCAATAGGCACCGCCCCTCACCCGGCGCTGCGCGCCACCCTCTCCCCGCAAGCGGGGCGAGGGGCAACCGAACGC
>JALYOB010000156.1:0-1826 GCA_030857085.1 Acidobacteriota bacterium
ACGGATAACCGTTGACCGACAACCGATAACCGACAACTCATTTCGTCAGGAACCGCAGCGCGCGTTTCAGTACGGCGGAGAATTCGGCCTCGCCGCCGAGTTCCTGACGCGCTTTTTCCACGGCGGTCTCTGCGTCTTTGGGTCTGTAGCCGAGGTTGACGAGGGCGGAGTGGACGTCGTCGTCGACGGAGAGGCGGGTGGGGGCGGCGGGGGTGGCGGTTCCGGCGGGCACGGCGAGCTTGTCGCGCAATTCGAGGCAGATGCGTTCTGCGGTCTTTTTGCCGACGCCGGGGATCGAGGACAGCTTGCGCACGTCATTGCGCTGCGTCGCATCGGCGAGATCGGCGGCGTCGATGCCGGAGAGGATTTTCTGTGCGAGCGTCGGGCCGATGCCCGAGACGGAGATCAATTTCTCGAACGCGTACTTTTCCTCGCTGCTCGCAAAGCCATACAACGACAGCGCGTCCTCCCGCACGTGCGTAAAGATCTCCAGCGCCACCTCCTTTTTCCCCTCCAGACGATAGTAGGTGGAAAGAGAGATGTGGACGTAGTAGCCGACCCCGCCCGTGAGGAGGAGGGCGTGGGTGGCTTCGAGGCGTTTGAGGGTGCCTTCGAGGTAGCCGATCATTGCGCGCGCTCCTGCGGAGCGCCGAATTGAGAATTGAGAATTGAGAATTGAGAAAGCGGAGCGACGTGCGACGTCATGGGTTTAATTCTCAATCCTCAATTCTCAATTCTCAATTCGTGACGCGCGAACGCGCGTCACGCCCGCCGCCAGCGCGTCCCCCCCGGCGTGTCTTCCAGCAAAATCCCTTTTGCCACCAGCTCGTCGCGGATGCGGTCGGATTCGGCGAAATTGCGCGATTTTCGGGCGGCGTTGCGGGCGGCGATGAGGGATTCGATTTCGGCGTCGAGTGTGACGTCGCGTTTGGGGAAGATGTCGAGCACCGGGTCGACCTTCATCAATGCGGCCTGAAT
This sequence comes from Acidobacteriota bacterium, assembly GCA_030857085.1. Taxonomy (GTDB): domain Bacteria; phylum Acidobacteriota; class Thermoanaerobaculia; order Gp7-AA8; family Gp7-AA8; genus QHVT01. Next base: position 979 of record JALYOB010000156.1, read on the forward strand.
GCCGGCGGCGTCGCCGGGGGAGATGCGGCCGGCGTCGATGGCGGTGTTGGCGTCGCGGATGAGGCTGAACAGTGCGCCTAACGCGCCGGCGGTATTGAGGTCGTCGTCCATCGCCTCCTGGAACTCGCCGAGGAACTTGCCGATGAGCATGTCCCCTTCTTCGTCGGCGTGTGCAGCGTCGCGAGGTCCGGAGCGCGCCACATCATCCAGGCGGAGGAGGAACGACTCGATGCGGGCGAGGGCATTTTTCGCATCGTCGAGCGACTGCGTGGTGAAGTTGAGTTTCGTGCGATGCGGCACCGACAGCAGCGCATAGCGCAGCGCGAGCGCGTCGTAGCCCATCTCCTCGATTTCGGCCATCCGATAGATGTTGCCGAGGGATTTGGACATCTTCTGCTGGTCGATGTTGAGGTGCTCGCCGTGAATCCAGTAGCGGACGAACGGCTGGCCAGTGGCCCCTTCACTTTGCGCGATCTCGTTTTCGTGATGGGGGAAGATGAGATCGACCGCGCCGGTGTGGATGTCGAACGACTGGCCGAGGAGCTCCATGGCCATGGCGGAGCACTCGAGGTGCCATCCGGGGCGGCCTTCCCCGATCGTGGTTTCCCACGACGGCTCGCTTTCCTTCTTCGCTTTCCAGAGCACGAAGTCGCGCGCTGACTCTTTCTCGTATTCGTCCGCTTCGATGCGGCTGAACTCACTCGACTCGTCGATCTCGACGCGGGAGAGCTTGCCGTAGCCGGGGAGCGTGGCCACGCGAAAGTACGTCGAGCCTTCGGCGTCGTAGGTGTGTCCGCGTGCGGAGAGTTGTTCGACCAGCGAGACCATCTGCGGGATGAACTCGGTGG
>JALYOB010000156.1:1836-8717 GCA_030857085.1 Acidobacteriota bacterium
AGGCGACGATGTACGGTTCGACGTAGGTGCGGATGTCCTGACCGGCCGCGTTTGCGTTGCGGATGATCTTGTCCTCGACGTCGGTGATGTTCATGACCTGGGTGACGCGGAGGCCGCGGTACTCGAGATAGCGGCGCAGCAGGTCGCTCCAGAGGAACGTGCGCAGGTTGCCGATGTGGGGGTGGTTGTAGACCGTGGGGCCGCACGAGTACATCCGCGCCTCGCCGGGGCGGAGGGGAATAAAGACTTCCTTCTCGCGCGACAACGTGTTGAAGAGGCGGAGGTCGGACATGGCGGCGCGAGTATAGTCGCGGTCGCGCGCGGGATCGCGGTGGCGAGTGGCGAGTGGCGAGTTGCCAGGGCGGTGTCGCCTGGGCGTGGATGTGGCGTTGGCGCACGCGCGGCGTTGACCCGTTGCCCGTTGCCAGTGACCGCGCAGTTCATGTCGAGCTCGAATGTCGCGGTCACGGGCAACTGGTAACGGGCAACTCCCCATCGCCTTCCGCCCGAGCGACACCGCCCTGGCAACTCGCTACTCGCCACTCGCTACGCGCACCCCAGCGCGCACTTATAGTTGCGCCATGCTCACCCGCACCTCCTTCTCCTCCCTCTTCGGCCGCCGCGCGGTGTTCGGGATGGTGCATCTCGATGCGTTGCCGGGGGCGCCGTTGTTCCGGTCGATGGATGCGGTGATCGACGGTGCGCTTGCGGATGCGATCGCGTTGCGCGAGGGCGGGTGTGATGGGTTTGCGATCGAGAACTATGGCGACCGCCCCTTCACGCGGGGAAGGGTGGAGGGGGAGACGATTGCGGCCATGACCCGCGTGATCGTGGAAGTGACGCGCGAAGTGGCGCTGCCGTTCGGAGTGAATGTGCTGCGCAATGACGCACTCTCCGCGCTCGCCATCGCAGCGGCGACGGGCGCCTCCTTCATCCGGGTGAACGTGCACACCGGCGCGGCCGTCACCGATCAGGGGATCATCGAAGGGGACGCGTACGCGACGCTGCGCAAACGGGCCGCGCTCGCGCCGGACGTCCTGATCTTCGCCGACTATCTGGTGAAGCACGCCACGCCGATGGGGGAAGTCTCGCCGGCCGACCTGCGATTGCGCGGACTTGCGGACGCGCTCATCGTCACCGGCGCCGCCACCGGCGCCGCCGCCGATCCGCAACGCCTCCGTTCATTGCGCGAATCCGTCAGTGACGCACCCCTCCTCCTCGGCAGCGGATTGACCGCCGAAAACGCCAGCCAATTCGCCGACGCCGACGGCGTGATCGTGGGAACGGCGCTGAAGAAGGATGGGCGGGTGGATCGGGAACGGGTGGCGAGGGTGGTGGAGGCGTTCAAAAAGAACGTGGCGAGTGGCGTGTAGCGAGTTGCCCGGGCATTTACGCGCGGGCGATGCAGCCCTGGCAACGCGCGACTCGCCACGCGCTACCTATTTCCAGATCTCCGCCTTCTTCGCCCACGACGAGCCGCCGAACTTTTCGCTCAGGCGTTGCGAGGTCGCATTGAGCGTCGACGGATCGCCGCTTCGTTTGTAGCGCGTCACGCCGGCCCAGTACGCAGCCTCGGGGGCGGTGTCGGCGTCGCCCGATTCGGCGACTTCTTCGAACAGGCGCTCCGCTTCGTCCCACTGCTGCGTGGCGAAGTTTGCCTGCGCGAGTCCGAGCTTGAGTTGCGGGAGCAGCGTGTCGGTGTCGACGAAGCCTTCCACGCGATGGCGTTCACGGCCGCCGGGGTCGAGCACCATGATTGTCGGAGTCCATTGGGCGCCGAAACGCTCCATCGCCTCCGGGTGCGTCTTCACGTGCTGCCGTACAGGAATGAAGTGATCGCTCACAAATCCGGCGATCTTCGGATCCGGATACACCTCGGCATCCAGCCGAGCGCATCCCCCTCACATCGGTGCTGCGGTGAAATCGAGCAGCAGCGGTTTCGACTCACGCTTCGCATCCGCGAGCGCGGCGTCGACGTCGTCACGCCAGTTGATCTCCATGCGTCGTACCTCCTGCCTCCAGCCTTTCTGCAGGATCGGCACCCGGTCCGGCATCCCCTGGCGTGACTCGGTCTTTACCGCTAAAGGGCTCGCCGTCCCGTCGCCAGGCGCACGATGAGAAGAATGAGCGCGATGACGATCAGGATGTGAATCAGGCCGCCGCCGATGTGCATGGCGAAACCGCCCAACCACATGATGATGAGGATGATGATGATCAACCAAAGCAAGTTGCCCATGAGCGGCGAACTCTGCAAGTGCGCTGCCCGTATTGCTGAGGCACTGATTAAGGAAAATTGTTTGGGAGGTTGTCAGCCCCTCATCCGGCCCTTCGGGCCACCTTCTCCCCGCCACGCGGGGAGAAGGGAGAACGAGGATTCCCCACCTCTTGCCCCTCGCCCCGCTTACGGGGAGAGGGTGGCGCGAAGCGCCGGGTGAGGGGCGGCGCCTTGCAACCGCACTCCGCGTCGCCTCTTCCTGACACGGCCTGTATGCTTCCCCGTACACGTGCTCAGCGCAGCCCGCGCGGGCTCCGCGCGCACAACTCTCGTGATGTGTGACGGTTGCGCGGCGTTCGGGCTCGCGCCGCAGACGCGATTTTCGTGGCACCGCGCTCGCCCATGACAGGCGGCAGGGAGGCCCCAGTGATCCGAACGTTTCTCATTGCCATCGCCGCCACGCTCGTGGCGATTTCCGCCGCCGCGCAGGAGGCTGCGACGCCTCCGCGCTTTTTCATCGAGCGCATCGAAGTGCGCAATGCCGATCGCGTTTCACCCGAGGTCGTCGTTTCCGAGTCGCGCCTGCGGGAGGGGGCGGAGTACAGCGAAGTCGAGCTCAGCGACGCCGCAGCGCGACTCAATCGCCTGCCGTATCTCCTCTCGGCCGAGTTCTCGCTCGAGAAAGGCTCCGAACGGGGACGGCACGTGCTCGTCATCACGCTCACCGAGACGAAGCCGTTCTTCTATCTCCTCGACTTCCGGCCGATTTTCTCCGGCATCCGGAACGACGACCCGATCTCCATCGCTGCCGGCGATCCTCTCGGCGGTTCGGACAATCAAGGCGTCCTCGGCGCACGCTGGTTCGTCGGACGCCGCGGCGCGATCCACCTCGGCCTCTTCGGCCGTGATGACAACCACGAATTCACCGAGGATTACAGCGCGTTCATGGTGGGGTACACGCAGTATGACCTCTTCGGAACGCAGGCTTTTGCGACGCTCAATCTCAAACGGCCGCTCTCGTTCGACGGCACCGGATCGATCTCGCCGCAGCTTGTCGTCGGCGTGCCGCTCTCGCTGAATCAGACGCTCACGCTGACGTACGACGAAACACGCTTCTCGCCCGATACGACCACGATCGCCGACCTGCAGTTCAACACGCAGAACAACGAGCGGATCATCTCCGCGCGATGGTCGTACAACACGACCAACGATCCGTTCCTCCCGACCAGCGGGACGCTGCTCAGCGCAACGCCGCTCGTCGCATGGCGCGACTCGGCGCGCTACACGTACCTCAACGACGGCCCGCCGTTCACGCCCGTGGCTACGTCGCATCACCTCAACAGCGTCGGTCTCGATCTCGCCGCCGCGCGCTACTTCGAACTGTCGGAGCGCAATTCGATTGCGGTCGGCGGCGAAGCGGGATGGGCGCGCGTTGACGAGCGGAGCAATCGCCGGCCCGATCGCACGTTCGACTCGACGTACGAATTCGCACACGCGACGTTCTCGCACAGCCTGTGGGATCGCGAAGAGCAGAAGCGCGGCGACTCGCGATTCGATTGGGAACTGCGCGTGACGAATCGCGACAACGGCCGCAATCGCTATCGCGACGGCACGCATCTCGAGGCGGCATGGGCGTGGGTCCGGCGCAGTTCGTTCGGCATCATCCGCCTCGGCCTGGGGTACGCATGGTGAGGCGCGCCGCAATGTTCATTGCACTCGCGCTGCTGCCGGCGCTCGCACGCGCGCAGGCGCGGCCCACGTTTGCCGTGCAGCCGAACGGCGTCGTGGCCGCGTCGCTGCCGGCGTCGATTCTCGCGGATGCGGACGTGCGCCGGCATCTCGGCAGCGGTCTCACGACGACGTTTCTCGTCACCGCGCGCAATCGCGCAACGAACGCGATCAGCGGCGCACGTCTGGAAGTGCGTTACGACCTGTGGGATGAAGTGTGGCTCGTGCGCCGCGTCGAATTCGATCGCAAAAGCGAGCAGCAACGCCTCACTTCGCGCGATGCGCTCGAGAAGTGGTGGCGCACGCCGCTGCGCATTCTCTCGACGAGTGACGCGAGCGTTTCGCTGCAGATGGATGTGGCCGTGCTGCCGTTTTCCGCGGCCGAACGTGAAGACGCGCGGCAATGGATTTCGAAGTCAGGCGGCGTCGGCGCGGCAGGCGGCGGAGGGGGCATCGTCGATGCGCTGATCGGCACGACCATCGACGCGAAACCGATCACGAGCTATCGCTGGATGATGGAGCTCGCGCTGCGGTGAAGCGCACGTTGTCGCTGATCGCGGTGCTGTTCACGATCGCTGCGGCGACGCTGCTGTTCTGGCTTTTTCTGCATCAGATTTCGAGTGTCTGGCTCGACGTGGCGCTGCGTCCGGAAGTGCGCACCGCGCTCGAACGCTCGATGGAAGATCAGAAGTCGCTGCGCAAACTCGATCCGGCGCGGCGCGCGATTTACCGCCGCCGTTTCGACGAAACGCAGCGCCTGCTCAATCGCATCGAAGTGATCCGCCTCAATCGCGAGGCGATGCTGCGGCGCTTCGAGCTCACGCTGATTCTTGTCTTCGCGATCGCCGCATGCAGCGCGGCGATTCTGCTCTGGCTGCGGCATCGCGCCGCGCGCGCACGCGAACGGCGCGAGTACGCCCAGCGCATGGCGTCGTTGCAGGAAACGGCGCGGCGCCACGCGCACGAGATCAAAGGTCCGCTCACCGCCGCGCGCCTCGAACTCGAACGGTTCGCCGATCTGGTGCGCGCCGGGGCGAGCGACGAGGAGCGCGCGCTTGCCGAGGCGAGCATCACCGAGGAGCTGGAACGGCTGGCGCGCTACACGCGTGAATACTCGTCGTTTGCAGGCATCGGACAACCGCTGCTGCGACGCGAATCGCTCGGGCAGATCGTGGAAGAGTTCTGCCGCACGTTCGCGAATGCGTGGCCCGGCGTGATGCTGCGCGACGACGTCGCGGACGCGATCGTCTGCACCGATCGCGAGCTGCTGCGCCAGGTGCTGGTGAATCTCTGTTCGAACAGCGCGGCCGCGGGCGCAACGTCGATCTCGTTCACGATTCAGAAAGGTGCGTCGCGTGTCTCGCTCGAAGTGCGCGATGACGGCGCGGGCGTCCCCGAGTCGCTGCGCGCGCGCATCTTCGATCCGTACGTCACCACGAAGAAAATCGGCGAAGGCATGGGCCTCGGCCTCGCCATCTCGCGCAAAGTGATGCTCGATCACGGCGGCGATTTGCAGATGGTGGCGAGCTCGCAGAGCGGAACGATCATGAGGGTCGTGTTCGGAGGAAACGAGTGCGTTTGAATGGGTTGACCGGTTGCCCGTTGCCTGTTGCCGCGACACATCGGGTTCACCGCGAACTGCGCGGGAACGGGCCACGGGCAACGGGTCGACGCGACCGCACGGGAGCCTCATGCAACTAATCCTCATCATCGAAGACGACGACAAGATCGCTGCGAACGTCACGCTTCGCCTGCGCGAGGAAGGCTATGGCGTGGTCGCGTTTCGCAATGCGGAAGACGGGCTCGCGCACCTGCGCGACGGCTCGCGTGTGCAGCCAGACATGGCTCTGGTGGACGTCCGGCTTCCCGGCATGAGCGGCGTCGATCTCATTCGCATCCTCGGCGATGCGATGCCTCCCACCATTGTCATGTCCGGCGAGGCGTCGATGGCCGAAACGGTCGAGGCGATCCGCCTCGGCGTGCATGACTTCATCGACAAGCCGTTCAGCCGCGAGCGTCTTCTCAAGAGCGTTCGCAATTGCCTCGAGAGTGCGGCGCTGCGCCGTCAGGTCGGCGAGCTGCGTTCACGCGATCAGCAACTCCTCGGCAACTCCGACGCGATGAAGACTTTGCGTGCGGCGGTCGAGAAGGTCGCGCCGACCGAAACGCGCGTGCTCATTCGCGGCGAAAGCGGCACGGGCAAGGAGCTCGTCGCGAATGCGATTCATCGCCTGAGCCGCCGTGCGCAGAAGCCCTTCATCAAGCTCAATTGCGCCGCGATTCCGGCGCATCTCATCGAAGACGAACTGTTCGGCCACGCGCGCGGCGCATTCACCGATGCGAAAGTGGCGAAGCGCGGTTTGTTCGAAGAGGCGGATGGCGGGACGCTCTTTCTCGACGAGATCGGCGACATGGATCCTCTGCTCCAGTCGCGGCTCCTGCGCGTGCTCGAAGACGGCCGCGTGCGGCGCATCGGCGAGAACAGCGATCGCGCGGTGAACGTGCGCGTCATCGCCGCAACGCACCGCGATCTGCAGGAGCTCGCGAAAGACGGCCGCTTTCGCGAAGATCTCTTCTTCCGCCTGGCCACGGTGCCGCTCGACGTGCCGTCGCTGCGGGAGCGGCGGAGCGACGTGCCGCTGCTTTTCTCGACGTTTCTGCAGCAGTTCTGCGCGCGCAATCAGCGCATCCAGTTGTCCGTCGACACGAGCGTGTTCGATGCGCTGGCCGCGTACGACTGGCCGGGCAACGTGCGCGAGCTGCGCAATGTCGCCGAACGGCTGAGCGTGTTCGGCATCGATCCCATCGCTCTCGACCAGCTCCCGACCTCAGTCACCACCCGCGGCGCCGCGACCGAAAGCGGTCTCGTGCGCATCACCGACGCCGCCCCCGTGATCGCGTTGCGCGACTTCAAAGCGCAATGTGAAAAGGAGTACAT
>JALYOB010000588.1 GCA_030857085.1 Acidobacteriota bacterium
CCCCGAGGTACTCCGAGGTACTCCGAGGTTCCCGAGGTACTCCGAGGAACTCCAATGAAAATCACCGACGTCTGTATCAAAAACCCCGTCTTCGCCTGGATGATCATGGCGGCCACTGTCGTCTTTGGCGGCGTGGCGGCTTCGCGCATCGGCATCTCGCAATTTCCGGACGTCGACTTTCCGACCATCAACGTCAACGTGACGTGGGAAGGGGCGGCGCCGGAAGTCATCGAGCACGACGTCGTCGAGCCGATCGAAGAAGCGGTGATGCAGGTGCAGGGCGTGCGCAACGTCACGTCGAGCTCGCGCCAGGGCAGCGGCAACATCACCGTGGAGCTCGACCTCTCACGCGACGTCGACCTCGCATTGCAGGACGTGCAGACGCGCGTCGCGCAGGCGCAGCGTCTTCTTCCGCGCGACATCGAGCCGCCCGTCGTCTCGAAGACGAATCCTGAAGATCAGCCGATTCTGTGGGTCGGTTTGTCCGGTCCGTACGCGCCGCAGATGCTCGCCGATTACGCGCGCTATCGCGTGAAAGAGCGCCTGCAGACGGTGCCCGGGGTCGGCGAGATTCAAGTCGGGTCGGTGCAGCGCAACATCCGCGTGTGGCTCGATACCGACAAGCTCGACGAACGCCGCGTGACCGCGGCCGACGTTCTCGGCGCGATCAATCGCGAGCACGTCGAACTTCCTGCCGGCCGCCTCGAAACTGCAGGCCGCGAAGTGAACGTCCGCGTTCTCGGCGAGGCGTTCAATCTCGATGAATTCCGCCGCCTCGTCGTCAAAGAGAGCGAAGGCTCGCCGGTGTATCTGAGTGACGTGGCGATCGTCGAAGACGGCTTTGAAGACGTGCGCCGCATCTCGCGCGTCAACGGCGAGCCGGCGCAGGGCATGGGCATCCGCAAGCAGCGCGGCTCGAACGCGGTCGCGGTTGCGCGCGGCGTGAAGGCGGAGATCGCCGAGATTCAGAAGACGCTGCCGCCCGGGATGGAGCTCGGCATCAACTTCGACTCGACGCAGTTCATTGAAGAGTCGGTGCACGAGATCGAATTCGAGCTGCTCCTCTCGGTGCTGCTCACCGCCATCATCTGCTGGCTCTTCCTCGGATCGTTCGGCGCCACGCTCAACGTCATCCTCGCCATCCCGATGTCGCTCCTCGGCACGGTGGCCTGCGTCTACTTTTTCGGCTTCACGCTGAACACGTTCACGTTGTTAGGCCTTGCGCTCGCCGTCGGGATCGTCGTCGACGACGCGATCATGGTTCTCGAGAACATCTTCCGCCACGGCGAGATGGGCAAAGACCGCGTGCGCGCGGCGCGCGAGGGAACGGAAGAGATCAGTTTCGCTGCACTCGCGGCGACGCTCGCCGTCTGCGCGATCTTTCTTCCCGTCGTCTTCATGAAGGGCATCATCGGGAAGTTCTTCCTGCAGTTCGGCGTGACGCTCTGCGTCGCGGTTCTCTTGTCGTACGTCGAAGCGATCACGCTCGCGCCCGCGCGTTCCGCGCAGATGCTCAAGGCCGGCGCCGAACGTCAGTCGCGCCTCGGACACTGGGTCGACGTCGCATTCGAGAAGTTGTCGGCCGCGTATGCACGCGTGCTCGCGCTCGGACTCCGGCATCCGATCTCGGTGCTCGCATTGGCAGTGATCGTCTTCATCTCTTCGATTTACGTCTTCAAGAAACTGCCGAGTGAGTTCGTGCCGTCGCAGGATCAGAGCCGTCTGATGATTCGATTGCAGACCGCCGTCGGCGCGGATCTCAATGAAACGGATCGCGTGTTCCAGCGCGCCGAGGCGTACCTGCAGAAGCAGAAAGAAGTGGAGCGCGTGTTCGGGAGTGTGGGCGGGTTCGGCGGCGGCGGTGGCGGCAGCGTGAACACCGGCATTCTCTTTCTGACGATGGTGCCGCCGGACAAGCGCGAAAAGTCGCAGCAGGACTTTGCGCAGATGATCCGCAAGGAGTTCAACTCCTATCCCGGCGTGCGTGCCGTCGTGCAGGATCTCTCGCAGCAGGGCTTCACCGCGCAGCGCGGTTTCCCGATCGAGTTCTCGGTGCGCGGTTCGGAGTGGGACAAGCTGACCGAGATCGCGACGGAGATGCGCGACAAGCTTTCCGCAAGCGGTTTCGCGACCGACGTCGATACGGACTACCAGGTCGGCATGCCCGAACTGCGCATCGTTCCGAATCGCGATCGCGCCGCCGACCTCGGCGTCTCGGTCGAGGAGCTCGCGACCACGATCAATGCTCTGGTTGGCGGCGTGCGCTCGGGCAAGTATTCGACCGGCGGCCGCCGCATCGACATCCGCACGCGTCTGCTCGCGAATCAGCGCAGCCGGCCGGAAGATCTGTCGCGGTTGCGCGTGCGCACGAAGACGGGGGAGCTCGTGCCGCTGTCGTCGCTCGTGCAGGAAGAAGAGCGACCCGCGCTGCAATCGGTCACGCGCCGCGATCGCGAACGCGCGATCTCGATCTTCGGCAACGTCGCGCCGGGCAAGTCGCAGAGCGACGCGCTCAAGTACATCGAAAAGATCAGCGGCGAATTGCCGCCCGGATATCGCGCGGTGTTAGGCGGTTCATCCGTTGCGTTCCGCGAGTCGATGGGCCAGTTGATGTTCGCACTGGTTCTCGGCGTGCTCGTGGCGTACATGGTTCTCGCGTCGCAGTTCAATTCGTTCCTCCATCCGGTGACGGTGCTCTCGATCCTGCCGCTGTCGATCGCCGGCGCCGCGTTCGCGCTGCTGATCACGGGCAAGACGCTGAACATCTTCTCGATGATCGGCCTGCTGCTGTTGCTCGGCATCGCGAAGAAGAACTCGATCATCCTGGTCGACTACGCGGTGCAGAAGCAGCGCGAAGGCGCGACCGCGCACGACGCAATGCTCGCCGCCGGCCCCGTGCGACTGCGCCCGATCATGATGACCTCGGCCGCCACGCTGATGGCCGCCGTGCCGCCCGCGCTCGCCCTCGGCCCCGGCGCCGAAACGCGCGGCCCGATGGCCGTGGCAATCATCGGCGGCCTGGTGATTTCAACCGCCCTCTCGCTGCTCGTCGTACCGGCGTTCTACGTCGTCGCCGACCGCACGAAAACCCGCCTCTCGGCGCTGTTCACGCGCGGCGGAGAGGAAGAGGGAGAAGAGGCAACCGCGCATTGATATGGAGTG
>JALYOB010000157.1 GCA_030857085.1 Acidobacteriota bacterium
GTTCTCGGCGAAGGCGAACTGCTCGTCGCGGCGCGTGCGACGCTCGTCCTGCCCAACGAGGAACGGCACCTGCTGCGGCTCACCGAACGTTTCGGCGCCGCGCCGCTCACCACACTCCGGCTGCGCTTTCCCGTTGGCGAGGGAGCATTCACCAGCTCGTCGCGCGGCTGGTGGTACACGGTCGCGGGCAACCACCAGCCGAACCGCTGGGGCATCGCCTTCGTCGAATGGGGCGCAGAGAACGAAGTTCGGACCGCGTTCGTAGGCCTGCCGCTCGGCGTCGAGACCATCTGGCTGCCGCTTGCGGCGCCGGCGCCTCAGGGCGTGTCGGTCGCGCAAACGGCTGCGCGCGACGGCGTCGTGTTGAGTTACGTGACGCCCGGCGGCGTGAAGAACTCATGGACCGTACCGCGCCCATTGGAAGTACGGCCGCGCCAGTGGAGCGCGCAGCTGCTTCCCGACGGCACCATCGCCGTCGTCGCGATCGAAGGAACTCCGGACGCGCCAGCGCGCGTCGTTCTGCACCTCCTCGATCCGCACGGCGCAAGTGCGCGCGAGGAAATCGTGCTCGCCGAATCGCTCGACGCGTGGGATCTCAACTCGGCCGTGGAGGCAGATGGCGCGCTCGCGGTCGTGGTGCGGAATGCCTCCGGCATCCGCGGCGCGATCGTCGACCCGCATCTCCAGACGGCGGTCCATTGGCGTCTGCTGAGCGAGTCTGGCGAGAGCGTCTCGTATCCGAGAGTGATCTCCGCGGAGCCGAACTTCGTCGTTGCCTGGACTTCCTCTCGCGCCGGCGCGTTGCAGCTTCGCGCGCGAACGTTGAAGCGCAAGTCCGCCGACCTCGCACCAACCACCATCGCGACGGTTGCGAGTCGAAGTGGCAAGACGCCGTTCTTCACGGCCATCAGCGACGAAGACGAACTGCTGTTCTTCTGGCAGAGCGATGGATTGGTGACGCGGCGACTTCCGTCGGACCTCGGAGGGTACGCGCTGCTCGCGGCCATTCACGAGTGTTTTTGCGCGGCGCCGCGGCAGCAACCTTGAGGCGCGCGCCCGTGCCGCTCGTGAGAGCCCGTTCGCTATAATCCGCCGCCTTATGTCGACCACGGTTCGCATCAAAGATCTCGCGCAGCACGTCGGCGAGACCGTCACTGTCAATGGCTGGCTGTACAACAAACGCACCTCGGGCAAGCTGCAGTTTCCGATCGTTCGCGACGGCAGCGGCTACGTGCAGTGCGTCGTCTCGAAAAAAGAAGTGACGGAAGAATCGTGGAGCGCGTCCGATCGCGCGTCGCAGGAAGCGAGCATCAGCATCACCGGCAATGTCGTCGCCGAACAGCGCGCGCCGGGCGGCGTCGAGATGCACGTCAAGGAAGTGCGTCTGCTCGGTGAGTCGGAGGGCTATCCGATCTCGCCGAAAGAACACGGCACCGACTTTCTGATGAACCACCGCCATCTCTGGCTGCGGTCCACCAAACAGCACGCCGTGCTGCGCGTGCGCAACGAAGTCGAGAAGTCGATCCGCGACTTTTTCTACGATCGCGACTTCGTGCTGATCGACTCGCCGATCCTCACCGCAAACGCGGCCGAAGGAACGTCGACGCTGTTCGAGACCGATTACTTCGGCGAGAAGGCGTACCTGTCGCAGTCAGGGCAGCTCTATCTCGAGCCGGCGGCGGCGGCGTTCGGAAAGGTGTACTGCTTCGGCCCCACGTTCCGCGCCGAAAAATCGAAAACGCGGCGGCATCTGATGGAGTTCTGGATGGTCGAGCCCGAGGTGGCGTTCCTCGAGTTCGATGGATTGCAGACACTGGCGGAGGAGTTCGTCGAATACATCGTCGGCCGCTGCATGGACCGCTGCAAAGAAGAACTGAAGATGCTCGAGCGCGATCTCTCGAAGCTCGAAAACGTGACCCGCCCGTTCCCCCGCATCAGCTATCGCGAGGCGATCGAGCTGCTCGCATCAAAGGGGATGCCGGCAACCTTCGGCGACGACATCGGCGGCGACGAAGAGACGGTGATCGCGAACTCGTTCGACCGGCCGGTGATCATCACCCGCTACCCGGCCGCCATCAAGGCGTTCTACATGAAGCCCGATCCGAACGATCCGGAAGTCGCCCTGGCGATGGACATGATTGCGCCGGAAGGCTACGGCGAGATCATCGGCGGCTCGCAGCGCATCGACGACCACGACCTTCTCGTGCAGCGCATTCAGGAGCACAAGCTGCCGGTGGAAGCGTTCCAGTGGTACCTCGACATCCGCAAATACGGGACGTTCCCCCATTCCGGATTCGGCATGGGCATCGAGCGTTGCGTGGCGTGGGTGACCGGCGTGCCGCATCTGCGCGAGACCATTCCGTATCCCCGCATGCTCAATCGCATTTACCCGTAGGTAGGGATTTCTCTTCGCCGCGACCCTCTAAGTAGGGCGGCCGTTAACGAGCCGCGGAGGAACGCGATGACCATGCCTTTGACACGAAAGCAGGCGTACACCGCCTGCGAGTGGATGAAGGGGAACTTCGGGACGCGCATTCAAACTGCGGTCCGAGGAACACCGTTCAGCGTCGATCTTCTTTGCGGCATCGCTTGTCAGGAGACGGCGATCTTCTGGCTGAGCTTCCTCAAGCGGCTCTCGCCCAATGAAATCGTGGAGCGATGCGTCTTCGATGCGAGCGGCGATTATCCGGATACGCAGCGTTCGGCGTTTCCGAGAAACACCGCCGCGTTTCGCAAACGCTACGGTGATGAATTCGCGGACATGCTCATTGCCGAGGCGAACGCCACGCGCCGTCTGCGCGGGTTCGGTCCGGCGCAGTGGGTGTACAAGGGCTACGGTCTGTATCAGTACGACCTGCAGCACGTCGGCATTGACGAGGCGTTCTTTCGAGAGAAGCAGTGGTACAGCTTCGACATCTGCCTCGACCGAGCCATTCGGGAGCTCAACGAGAAGTACAAAATCCATCACGACATCTGGAAAACCGTGCGTGCCTACAACGGAACGGGATCGCGCGCGACGGAGTACGCGAACAACGTGGTGCAGTTCACAGCCTACTCGTCCGAGGTGGGGTAAACACCATCCGTCGCGGTAACCGGCAACAGGCGACGGGTCGACAGTCCTCCGCTCGACTTTGGCCCGACTCCTGATTACGCTCCGCCCAATGGACGTTGCATCCGGCGCAACCCTGCGCGTCATCCCCCTCGGCGGGCTCGGCGAGATCGGGATGAACCTCATGGTCTACGAATGCGGCGACGACGCGATTCTCGTCGACTGCGGCATGATGTTCCCCGACGCCGCCACCCTCGGCGTCGACGTCATCGTCCCCGACATGACGTACCTCTTCGACAACGCGTCGAAGATCCGCGCGCTCTTTCTCACGCACGGGCATGAAGATCACATCGGCGCCGTCCCCTTCCTCGTCGAACGATTGCCCATTCCCGTTTACGGCATGCCGCTCGCCCTCGGCTTCGTCGCCGACAAGCTGCAGGAGTTCGGCATCGAGGAGATCGAGCTGCGCGCGATCATGCCCCGCGACGTCGTCGAAGCAGGCGCGTTCCGCGTCGAAGCGATTCGCGTGACGCACTCCATCGTCGACGCGATCGGCTACGCCATCCGCACGCCCGCCGGCACGATCATCCACACCGGCGACTTCAAGATCGATCACACGCCGATCGATGCGAAGCCGACCGACCTCGCACGCTTCGCACAGTACGGCGAAGAAGGGGTGACGCTGCTCGTCAGCGACTCCACCAACGCTCTGGTGCCGGGTCACGGACCTTCCGAGAAGACGGTCGGCCGCGGACTCGATCGCGTGTTCGGCGATGCGAAGGGCCGCATCATCGTGACGACATTCGCGTCGCACATTCATCGCGTGCAGCAGGTGATCGATCTCGCACGCAAGCACCGCCGCAAAGTGCTGCTCATCGGCCGCTCGCTCGTCGACAACGTCGAAACCGCCGAGCGCCTCGGCTACATCCGCTTCCCGCGCGAGGCGCGCGCCGCATCCGCCGACCTCCTGCCGCGTGATCTTGTGATCATGAGCACCGGCACGCAGGGCGAGCCGTCATCGGCGCTTTCGCGCATGGCCATCGGGGAGCACAAGCAGGTCACGATCGAAAAAGGGGACGTGGTCGTCATCTCCGCCCGCACGATTCCGGGCAATGAACGCGCGGTCTCGCACGTCATCGACAACCTGTATCGACGCGGCGCGGAAGTCGTGCATCACGAGCAAGCCGACATTCACGTCTCCGGTCACGCGTGTCAGGAAGAGCTCAAGCTGATGATCAACCTGACCAGGCCGCGCTTCTTCATCCCCATGCACGGCACGCTGCGGCATCTCATTCATCACGGCCGCCTCGCCGAAGAAGCGGGCGTGCCGCACGGCGTCGTCGTCACCAACGGTCAGGTCGCGGAGATCCGCGACGAGGCGATTCGCGTGCTCGAGCACCGCGTGCCGCAGGGCAAGGTCTTCATCGACTCCGAGGCGGAGGAGGTGCCGGATATTGTGGTGCGGGACCGGCAGCATCTCGCGGAAGATGGATTCGTGATCGTCGTGGTCGCGGTCGACAGCGACGCGCGCCTCATTCGCGATCCCGAGATCATCACCCGCGGCCTGGTGCACGTCGACGCGAGCCAGGACATCCTCGCCGAGCTCCGCCAGATGCTCGTTGGCATGTTTGACGAAAGTCATACCGACGAGCTGCGCGACTCCGACCTGCTTCAGGAAAAGATCCGCGGCCTGCTGAAACGCTACTTCCGGAAGACGATGGGCCGCCGGCCGATGATCCTTCCGGTGATCTGGGAAATGTAAGGAGAAGCCGAAATTGAAAATTGAAAATTGAAAATTGAAAACGCGCGGCGAACCGGTCTGCCGATTTTTCAATTTTCAATTTTCAATTTTCAATTCCGCAGTTCACGAATGTCTCTGATCGAAGCCATCGTCCTCGGCCTCGTGCAAGGCCTGACCGAATTCATCCCCATCAGTTCCACCGCGCATCTCAAACTCGTCCCCGAGTTTCTCGGGTGGGGCGATCCCGGCGCCGCGGTTTCGGCGGTCATTCAGTTCGGAACGATCCTCGCGCTGGTCATCTACTTCTTTCGCGACATCCTCCGCCTCACGGTCGGATTCTTTCGCGGCCTCATGACGCGCAAGCCGTTCGCCGATCCGGACTCGCGCGAGGCGTGGTACGTCATCTTTGCCACCATTCCCATCGTGGTCCTCGGCGTGCTGCTCAAAGACCTGATCGAAGGGGTGTTCCGCAGCACGTGGGTGGTCATGATCCAGCTCGTGCTGATCGCGATTCTGATGCAGGTCGCAGAGCGTTACGCGCGCTCGCGCGGCTTCCGTCCGCGCGAAGACTTCAATGCGAAAGACGCGTGGGTGATGGGCGCCGGACAGTGCATCGCGCTCATCCCCGGCTCGTCGCGCAGCGGCTCGACCATCATGTCGGCGCTCTTCCGCCGGGTGCCGCACGACTACGCCGCGCGCTTCTCATTCGTGATGAGCCTTCCCGCCGTGACTGCGGCAGGCGTGTACGAGTTGATCAAAGAAAAAGATCATCTCGCGACGGTGGGGACGGTGCCGATTCTCGTGGCGATCGTGGTCGCGTTCATCTCCGGCTGGGCGTCGATCTTCTTCCTGCTGCGCTACCTCCGCACGCATACGACGCACGTGTTCATCTACTACCGCTACGCGCTCGGCACCGTACTCGCGGTGCTGCTGCTGACGGGCTACATGAAATGAAACCGCTGCTTGCCATCGCGCTTCTGCTGGCATCATGCACGTCGATGTCTTCTTCGTCGTCGCATGACGCCACTCCCTCACGAACGCACGCGCGCTATCTCGCGCTGGGCGATTCGTACACGATCGGCGAGAGCGTTCCGTCGAGCGAGAACTTCCCCCATCAACTCGCCCGCGCCCTCAACCTCGGCGAGCCGCAGATCATCGCGAAAACCGGCTGGACGACGGACGAGCTGAATGCCGCCATCGACGCTGCGAATCCGCAGGGTCCGTACGAACTGGTGACGCTGCTGATCGGCGTCAACAATCAATACCGCGGCCGCGACGCAGAGCAATATCGCGGCGAATTCGCCGCGCTGCTGCAGCGCGCAATCGGCTTCGCCGGCGGGGACGCGACGAACGTGGTCGTCGTCTCGATTCCCGACTGGGGCGTCACACCCTTCGCCGAAGGCCGCGACCGCGCCAAGATCGCCGGCGAGATCGATCGCTACAACGCCATCAATCGCGAAGAAACCCAGCGCGCCGGCGCCCGCTACGTCGACATCACCCCGACCTCGCGCAGCGGCGCAGCCGACTTTTTCGCCGGCGACGGACTGCATCCCTCCGGATCGCAGTACACCGCGTGGGTGAAGCTGATCGAGCCGCAGGCGAGGGAAGCGGTGAGGTAAAGCGGTTGTCGGTTGTCCGTTCAGGGAGATTCGTCGCGAGACCTCACCCTCAACGGACAACGGATAACGGACAACCTAATCCGACAACACCTGCACTTCCGGAATGTTCCGGTACTTTTCCGCAAAATCCAGCCCGTAGCCGATCACGAACTGCGGGTCGATTTCGAAGCCGACGTAGTTCGGCGTGAACGGCACTTTGCGCGCCTTCGGCTTGTCGAGGAACGATGCGGTTGCGACGCGTGCGGCGCCGCGGCTCTCGATGTAGCTGTTCACCTCGCGGATCGAGAGGCCGCTGTCGATGATGTCTTCGACGATCAGCACCGACTTGCCGCGCATGTCGAGCTGCGGCTCCTTGAGGATCGTCACCACACCGGACGAATACTTCTGATTTCCGTAGCTCGAGACCTGGATGAAGTCGAGCGCCACGTCCATCGTCATTTCGCGCACGAGGTCGGCGCAGAAAAACACCGCCCCCTTCAACACGCAAAGCGCGATCAATTCGGTATCAGCGAAATCGGCGCTGATCTGCTTTGCCATTTCAGCAACGCGGCGCTCGATCTGTTCGCGACTGAATAACGTCGTCTGTGCCATTCGTGTCAGAATCATAGCATCCGGAAAACAGCATGACGGTCATCGAGGCAGGCGCACTCCAGAGTCGCTACGCGCGCATCTCCGATCGCTTCAAAGCGATATGGACCGCGCACCAGTTCGCGTCCGGAGTGTTCGCCACCTTCCTCTCCGAACCGCTGCCGTACGACATCGACTTTCGCGCGATCTTCGCCTCGATCAAAGCAGCCGCGCGGTCGCTGAGCGGCACGTATCCGATGGAAGCAGCCGCGCAACTCGATGCCGTCGACGAGTCACTCGACGCGGCGACCCGGCACATCCTCGCCGCCGACGCGAAGATCAGTCCCTCGCTGCTGCGGCGCTTCTTCGAACGCCTCGACCATCCCGACGAGTCGCTGATCGAGTGTCTCGTGCGCTTCTACTTTCACGCGGACGCGGTCGAAGGCGATCACCGCGACAAAGTCGATCTCCTCTTCACCCGCCTCGGCGAAGACATGGACGAATTGCGCGGCGGCTTCGTCGTGCGCGAGGCGCTCGCGCTGCGGCAACGCATCGTCGAGCTCGTGTCGCATCTGCGTGTCGCAGCGCCGCCGCATGAGGAAGTGGTGCAGGTCATTCGCGCCATCCGCTCCATTCGCGACGACATCGAATCCGCCGAGCGCTTCGATGAACTGAGCGAGCGGAATCTGCTCAAGCACGCGCGCACGTTCAAGCATCGCGTCGGCGATCTCTACTTCGATCCGGACGTGCTGCTCGCGATCGTCGAGCTGAACGTCGCCGCGAAGAACCGCTTTCTCCGTTTGTACGATCGCGAAGAACAGCGCCTGGTCGCGGAGTCCGACAAGCTGGTCGAACATGGTTCCGCGATCGCGCGCAACTTCGGCAGCACGAATCCCGCGCTGGTCGAAGAGATCGCGCGCTTTCGCCTGCTGCGCGATCAGTTCGATGCGTCGCGCGCGCAGTCGAACGTGAAGCACGAGATCGTGATGCGCCTCAAGGCGAGCATGAACGCGATCATGGCGCAGCTCGATCGCGGACTCGATCCGGAGGTCGAACCACCGGAGCTGCCGCCGGCGTTTTTCGAAGAGGCACGCGCGATCGGCAGCATGACCGCGCGCTTCGGACGCAGCGAGCCGCTGCTCGAACACGTGCTGCGCATCGACGCCGCGATCGAAGGTGCCGATCCCGCGCTCGCGCCGGAAGAGCTGGTGAAAGCGCCCGGCGCACGCGAGCTGCGGCTCGAGCCGTGGGAAGCGGCGGCGTATCAGAAGCTCGTCGACCGCCGTCCCGCCGAGGCGGAAGAAGACACGGAAGAATTGTGGCTGGTGTATGTGCGCGCCGCGGCGCTGCGCATCAAGATCGATGAAGAGGCGACCATTCTTTCGACGGCCGTGAGCACCGGCGTTCATCCCGATGCCGATCTGCTCGCGCGCGCGAAAAAGAGTCTGGAGCTGGGCAAAGAGCTCGACGAGAGCTTCAGCGATCTGCTGCAGGAAGCGGTGTACTACTCGAACCGGCGCATTCACCGGCAGCTGTACCGGTCGCGGTTTCGATTGCTGCGCGGCTTCTCCGGCCTGTGGCTGATTTACGACTCGGTGTGATCTGGAG
>JALYOB010000589.1 GCA_030857085.1 Acidobacteriota bacterium
GAGTTAAAGCGGCGACACGCGTCGCCGCACTCCAAACTAAATTGCTTAGGCAAATGTGTCGCGGAGGCGGTCGAAGACGAAGAAGCCGCCGTACAGCGACAGTGCCGCGTAAACGATGATCAACAGCGCGTCCGACAAATTCGGCAGTTGCCGCTGGAACAGCAGGTTCTGATACGTCACCACGAACGGCGTCATGGGATTGAGCCGCAACAATGCCCGTAATGGCCGCGACTCGATCTGGCTGCTCACATAAAGAATTGGCGTCAGGAAAAACCCGAGCTGCAGCAGGTTCGCGAGAATGTCCCGGAGATCGCGGAACAGTACAGACGCGGACGAAACGATCAGGGCAATGCCGGCGACGAAAATCGCCTGCAGCACCATCACGAACGGCACGAGCAGAATCGTCCAGCTGACCGCGAATTTTCCCAATGCCGCGAAGCCGAGAATGGCCGCGAGCAGAATCGGCAGCGCCGCCACGAAATGGACGAGGTGCGACAGCACGACGACCAGCGGCAATGCCTCCGCCGGAAACATCACCTTCTTGATCAGCCCCGCATTCGACGAAATCGCATTCGTCGCCTCGAGCGTCGCCGCGGCAAAAAACGTCCACGGCAGAATCCCCGAGAAAAGGAAAAGCGGATACGGCGTCACATCCTGACGCGGAAAGAACTTCGTGAACACGAGCGTGTAGACCGCCAGCAGCAACAGCGGATTCGCGAGCGACCAGAAGAACCCGAGGATCGAGCCGCGGTATCGCGCCTTGAGATCGCGCGCAGTGAGGGCCGCGATCAGTTGGCGATGGCGGTAGAGGGAGGAGAGCTCGTTCATGGAGTAGCGAGTGGCGTGTAGCGAGTTGCCAGGGCTGCATCGCCCGGGCGAAAACGCCCCGGCCACTCGCCACGCGCCACTCGCAACTCCCTCACCCCTCCACCGTCACGATCAGCATGAGCGTCGTCGAGCCGATCTGGAATTCGGCTTTGTCGCTCAGTTCGACTTCGCCTTCGATCTTCGAGCCTTCGAACAAAGTCCCGTTCGTCGATCCGAGGTCGGTGAGCTTGTAGGTGGTGTCTCGGATTTCGACGGCGGCGTGCTGACGGGAAGCCTCGCTGTCATTGAGCGTCAGGTCGGCATTCGCGCGGCCGATGGTGATGCGCGGCTTCTCGATGCGGAACACGTTGCCCGCGTCGGGGCCGTCGAGAATCGCCAGCGACAGACGTTTTCCGGCAGGGAGCTGCAGCGCGTCACTCCGGCCGGACACCGGCAGCGGCGATTGCTCCGTCGCATCGTGCTGCGCGGGGACCGGCGTGGAGATGCTCGTCGCGCGCTTCGCGTACGTCGCGTCGGTGCCTTCCCCTTTCGCCGGCTCGGGCGCGGCGAACGCGGGATTGTGAATCTCGAAGATCTGCTGGCAACGTGCGCACTTGATCTTCTTCGAAGGCTTCCGTTCGAAGCGCTCCGCGTCGTACTGGTACTTCGAGTGACAACTCGGGCATTCGATGATCAAAGCGGCTCGACGATAGCAGAGCTTCGTCTCGATTAGAATCCGCTGCGCCATGAAGAAGCTTCTCGCCGCTCTCGCCGCACTTCTTCCTCTCGCCTGCACGACCACCGCACCGCAAGCGAATCCAGCCATGAACGCAACGCACACCGGCCACCTCGCCGCGAAACCCGACACCCCGCAGCGCCTCGCGCAGCTGCCGCTCACCGCCATCGACTACGACCGCTCGCTCCTCAATGCGAACGAACAGCAGGTCGTGGCGAAACTGATCGAAGCCTCGCGCGCCATCGACGAGATCTACTGGCTGCAGGTCTCCGAACAGAATCCCGACTACCGCTCGCGCCTCGCCGCGCAGGCCACGCAGTCGCCGCTCGACCGCGCCGCGTACGACTACTTCATCGCCAACAAAGGGCGGTGGGATCGTCTCGCGCAGGACGAGCCGTTCATCGAGCCCTTCGGCAAAGAAGGGGCGAAGCCGGAAGGCGCCGCGTTCTATCCGGCCGACATGACGAAGGAAGAGTTCGAGCGCTACATCGCCGCGCATCCCGAGCAGAAGGATGCGTTCCAGGGCCTCTTCACCGTCATCCGCCGCAAAGGCAACGACCTCGTCGCGATTCCCTATTCGCAGCAGTACGCGACCCAGCTCACCGCGGCCGCGAAGTCGCTGCGCGAGGCCGCTGCGATCACGCAGAACGCGTCGATGCGCGACTACCTGACCAAGCTCGCCGACGCGTTTTTCAAAGACAACTATCGCGAGAGCGACATCGCCTGGATGGATCTCAACGGCCCGATCGAAGTGGTGATCGGACCGTACGAGGTCTACGAAGACGCGATGTTCAACTACAAGGCGGCGTTCGAGTCGTTCGTGAATGTGGTCGATCGTCCGGAGAGCGAAAAACTCGCGGCATACGCGCAGCACCTGCCGGACATGGAGCGCAATCTCCCGATCCCCGAGCAGTACAAGAATCCCAACCGCGGAACCGAGTCGCCGATCCGCGTCGTGCAGGAGATCTTCACCGCCGGCGACGCGCGCCGCGGCGTGCAGACGTCCGCGTTCAATCTCCCCAACGACGAAGTGGTGCGCGAGCAGAAGGGCTCGAAGAAAGTGCTGCTCAAGAACGTGATGGATGCGAAGTTCCATCAGAGCGGCCAGCCGATCGCCAATCGCGTGCTCGAACCGTCGCTGCGCAATCTGATCTCGTTCGACGCCTACTTCAACCACGTCCTCTTTCACGAGCTCTCGCACGGCCTCGGGCCGGGACTCATTCCCGATCCCGCCGGCTCGAATCAGCGCGTGGACGTGCGCGTGCTGCTCAAGAACCTCTACTCGTCGATCGAGGAGTGCAAGGCCGACGTGGTCGGGCTGTGGAACATCCTCTATGCGCGCGAGCACAACCTTCTGAGTTCGTTCGACGACCGTCAGCTCTTCGCGACGTACACCGGTCTGATGTTCCGCTCGATGCGCTTCGGCATCGACGAGGCGCATGGCCGCGGCACCGCGGTGCAGTGGAACTGGCTGCGCGAGCAGGGCGCGATCACGCCGCGCGGCGACGGCACGTTCACCGTCGACTTTGCGAAGTACCGCGAGGGCATCCGCTCGCTGGCAACGGAACTGCTCACCATCGAGGCGACCGGAGACTTTGCACGCGCGCAGCGG
>JALYOB010000590.1 GCA_030857085.1 Acidobacteriota bacterium
GTGACTTCCGACGCGAACGCCGACAGCTGGTCGACCATCACGTTGATCGTTTCTTTGATCTGCAGGATCTCGCCGCGAACTTCGACGGTGATCTTGCGGGTGAGGTCGCCGCCTGCGATTGCGGTCGCAACGCCGGAGACGTCGCGCAGCTGCACGGTGAGGTTGCCTGCCATTGCGTTGACCGAGTCGGTGAGGTCTTTCCACGTGCCGGCGACGCCTTTGACTTCCGCCTGCACGCCGAGCTTTCCTTCGGTACCGACTTCACGCGCAACGCGGGTGACTTCCGCCGCGAACGAGTTGAGCTGATCGACCATCGTGTTGATGGTGTTCTTCAGCTCGAGGATCTCGCCGCGAACTTCGACGGTGATCTTCTTCGACAGGTCGCCGAGTGCGACTGCGGTCGTGACCTCTGCGATGTTGCGGACCTGCGCGGTGAGGTTGCCCGCCATCGCGTTGACCGAGTCGGTGAGGTCTTTCCACGTGCCTGCAACACCCGGCACTTCGGCTTGTCCGCCGAGGCGGCCTTCCGTACCGACTTCACGGGCGACACGGGTGACTTCCGATGCGAACGCGCTGAGCTGATCGACCATCGTGTTGATGGTGTTCTTCAGCTCGAGAATCTCGCCTTTGACTTCGACGGTGATCTTCTTCGACAGATCGCCCATCGCGACGGCGGTGGTGACGTCGGCGATGTTGCGGACCTGCGCGGTGAGGTTGCCGGCCATCGAGTTGACCGAGTCCGTGAGGTCTTTCCACGTACCGGCCACGCCCTTCACTTCGGCCTGACCGCCCAGCTTCCCTTCCGTACCGACTTCGCGCGCCACGCGCGTGACTTCGGCCGCGAACGAGTTGAGCTGATCGACCATCGTGTTGATGGTGTTCTTCAGCTCGAGGATCTCGCCGCGGACATCGACGGTGATCTTCTTCGAGAGGTCGCCCATTGCGACCGCGGTCGTGACCTCGGCGATGTTGCGAACTTGCGCCGTCAAATTGCCGGCCATCGCGTTGACCGAATCGGTGAGGTCTTTCCACGTGCCTGCAACGCCGGGCACTTCTGCCTGTCCGCCGAGGCGGCCTTCCGTACCGACTTCACGGGCGACGCGGGTGACTTCCGAGGCGAACGCGCGGAGCTGATCGACCATCGTGTTGATGGTGTTCTTCAGCTCGAGGATTTCGCCGAGTGCTTCTGCGGTGATCTTCTTCGAGAGGTCGCCGTTCGCCACCGCCGTCGTGACCTCGGCGATGTTGCGCACCTGCGAGGTGAGGTTCGCGGCCATGTAGTTGACGGAATCCGTCAAGTCTTTCCACGTACCAGAGACGCCCTTGACTTCCGCCTGTCCACCGAGCTTGCCTTCGGTGCCGACCTCGCGAGCGACGCGCGTGACTTCCGACGCGAACGAGCGGAGCTGATCGACCATCGTGTTGATGGTGTCCTTCAGCTCGAGGATCTCGCCGCGCGCTTCGACGGTGATCTGCTTCGAGAGATCGCCGTTTGCGACGGCGGTGGTGACCTGGGCGATGTTGCGGACCTGGTTCGTCAGGTTCGCGGCCATGTAGTTGACCGAGTCGGTGAGATCGCGCCACGTGCCGCTCACACCCTGCACGTCGGCCTGACCGCCGAGCTTTCCTTCCGAACCGACTTCGCGGGCAACACGGGTGACTTCCGATGCGAACGAGCGGAGCTGATCGACCATGACGTTGATCGTGTTCTTCAGCTCGAGGATCTCGCCGCGGACTTCGACGGTGATCTTCTTGGAGAGGTCGCCGTTTGCGACGGCGGTGGTGACGTCTGCGATGTTGCGGACCTGCGCGGTGAGGTTCGAGGCCATCATGTTGACGGACTCGGTGAGATCCTTCCACGTGCCGCTGACGCCCTTGACGTCTGCCTGACCGCCCAGCTTTCCTTCCGTACCGACTTCACGCGCAACGCGCGTAACCTCGGATGCGAACGACGCGAGCTGCGTGACCATCGTATTGACGGTCTTCGCTGTGCGGAGGAACTCTCCCTTGAGTGGACGGCCGTCGAACTCGATGGCCATCGTGCGGGTGAGGTCGCCCTTCGCGACCGCGCCGATGACTCGGGCGATCTCGTTGGTCGGCTGGACGAGGTCGGTGATGAGGTTGTTGACCGAGTCGGCCATCACGCCCCACTGCCCACCCGCGGCCGGCACCTGCGCGCGCTGATTGAGCTTGCCTTCCTTGCCGACGACGTTCGAGATGCGCTCGATCTCGGACGCGGTGCGCTCGTTGAGATCGAGGATGTCGTTCAGGGTGTCGGCAATTTTTCCCTGCACGCCGGTGAACTCGACCGGCATGCGGACGGAAAAGTCGCCCTTTTTCACTGAGGTGAGCGCGCGTAAAAGCAGACGCTCGAAGTCTTTAGGCCCGTACTCCGTGGCCTTGTCGATGCCAATCGTGGTCATCGGTCGGTTCTCCCTCCGGACGAGAGCAGCTATTTGATTGTGTTGAAACGATTTAAAGGCGGACGGCCAACGCATCCCGGCGCAGGCGGATCAGTCTTGTTGCGTGCGGATATGCAACGTCAGTGCCGTATGGATGAGGGTGGTTGGTGCGGGTTGGATGACGGAAAAGCCCGCTCCGTCAGCGCAACTTCGCCCGCAGATCGGCGGTCGTCGCAGGCGCGAGCTCGGCGAAGCGCGCGAGGTCGCGAGCGGTCAGCAGGCCCACGTTCGTGACCACCTGTTCGTACGACCAGCGATCCTCCCCGGCGAAACGGCCGTTGCGTACCACGCGCCCGAGCTCACCCGGACGAACGATGAACAAGCGGCGCGGCGGCTGGACCTCGCGCGCAGGCGCACCACAACTTCTCTCCCACTGATACGCCACGGCAACGCCGCTCGCGTCGTCACTGAACGAGAGACAGCGCGACGGCGGCGGAAGTGCAGCAAGATGTTCGAACGCAATCACCCGCGGCGCGAACGCATCCGCCTCGGCGCATTCGATGACGTGGCGCAGAACGCCGTCCAACGCATGAGCATTGGGCAAAGGAAGGATCGACGGCACCTGACTGCGACGCGTCGCCCCGCTGCCGCCGCGACTGACGGCCGTCCACGTCGTCACAATTTCCTGAATGACCACAATGTGCGGCATCGCATTGCGATTGTAGGAGCGCGATGCGTGACGCTCTCGATTCC
>JALYOB010000591.1 GCA_030857085.1 Acidobacteriota bacterium
GGTGCAGTACGACTGGGAGTGGATCGCGCGGCTCAAGCGGGTGGTGAACGTGATCAACATCGCCGGCCTCGTCGCGGGCGGCGTGCTCGCGATCGCGGCCGCGTTCACGATCGCGAACGTCATCCGTCTCACGATGATGCTCTATCGCGAAGAGATCGAGATCATGCGCCTCGTCGGTGCGACCGAACGCATCATCCGCGGCCCGTTCCTGATCGAAGGATTTCTGCAGGGCACGATCGGCGGCATCGTGGCCGTCGCGCTGCTCTACGCGATTTATGAGATCGCACGCCGTTCCCTCGCGCCGTCGGCTTCGATTCTGTGGGGGTTTCTGTTCACGGGATTTCTGCCGTGGCAGAAGATTGCCGCGCTGATTGCGGGGGGGATGCTGGCGGGGTGGTTTGGGTCGTGGTTGTCGGTGAGGGAGAGGGCGGATGTGTAGTTGGCGCTGGGCGTTAGGCGTTGGGCGTTTGGGGTGTTACGGCTTGGGCGCCGCCCAGGCGAGAAACCCCAAAAGCCGAGAGCCCAACGCCCAACGCCGCGAAGCAATGCGCTAGCATCGCGCCGCCATGCAAATCGTTGAATGCGTTCCCAACATCTCCGAGGGGCGGCGGGCTGAGATTTACCATGCGGTGGCGAATGCGGCGGCGTCGGTGTCTGGCGTCACGCTGCTGAATGTCGATCCGGGTGCGGACACGAATCGCACGGTGATCACGTTCGTCGGCGCGCCGGAGGCGGTGCTCGAGGCGGCGTTTCGCCTCGTCAGCAAGGGCGTCGAGCTGATCGACATGACTTCGCATCGCGGCGCGCATCCGCGCATCGGTGCGGTGGACGTCGTGCCGTTCATTCCTGTCGCGAACGTGAGCATGGACGATTGCGCGGAGCTCGCGCGGCGACTCGCGGAACGCGTCGGCAACGAACTGAAAGTGCCCGTCTATTTGTACGAGCACGCGGCCAGCGCGCCGCACCGGCGCAATCTCGCCGATGTGCGGGAAGGCGAATACGAAGGCTGCGCGCGCAAGCTCATGGATCCGCTGTGGCAGCCCGACTTTGGTCCGTGCGAGTTCGTCCCGCGCACCGGCGCGATCGTCATCGGCGCGCGCAAGTTTCTCGTCGCGTACAACATCAATCTCAACACGCTCGACAAGCGGCTTGCGAATCGCGTGGCGTTCGACGTGCGCGAACGTGGGCGCATGAAACGCGACGAGAACGATCAGCCGATTCTCGATGAAAAAGGCGAGCCGGTGTGGGATCCGGGTCTGCTCAAATCAGTGAAAGCGGTGGGCTGGGTGATCCCGGAATTCGGCTGCGCGCAGATCTCCATCAACCTCACCGATCTCGACGTCGCGCCGCTGCACGTCGTGTTCGATGCGTGCGAAGAGCGGGCGCGCGAGCGCGGCCTGCGCGTCACCGGCTCCGAGATCGTCGGCCTCGTGCCGCGGCAGGTGCTGATCGATGCGGGACGGCACGCGCTGGCGAAGATGGGACGTCCGACGGGCGTCCCCGAATCGATGCTCGTGCATGCGGCCATTCGCACGCTCGGGCTCAACGAAGTGAAGCCTTTCGATCCGCAGGAGCGGGTGATCGAATATCGCCTCTCCCCCATTCCGCCGCGCATTGCATCGATGTCGCTGCGTGAGTTCGTCGACGATCTTTCCAGCGAATCGCCCGCGCCGGGCGGGGGTTCGGTCTCCGCGCTCGCCGCATCAATGGCCGCCGGTCTTGCGTCGATGGTGGCGGTGTTGTCGCACACGAAGAAAGGCTTCGAGGCGAAGCAGGAGGAGCTCGACTCGCTGGCCATTCGCGCGCAGGCATTCAAAGATCAGATGCTCGGCGCCGCCGACGCCGACACGGCAGCATTCGACCTGCTGCTGGAGGCGATGCGCATGCCGAAGTCGACGCCGGAGGAAGAAGCCGCGCGTGCGAAGGCACTCGCCGATGCGACCGTCGGCGCGGCGGAAGTGCCGCTGCGCGTGCTCGAAGCCTGTCCGGAGATCATCAACCTCAATCGCGAAGTCGCACGCATCGGCATGCAGGCGTCGCTCTCCGACGTCGGCGTCGGCGCGCAGGTCGCGCGCGCGGCCGCGGCAGGCGCGTATCAGAACGTCTGCATCAACGTCGCATCGCTCGACGATCCGCGCAAGGCAGATCTGCTCGCACGCGCAGATGCCGCATGGCAGAAGTCACGCGAACTGCATCTCGCCGCGGAAGAAGAAATCCTCGTGAAGCTGCGGAATCAGGCGTGACGATCCGCAGCCACCGCAATCCGAGCGATCCACGCGACCCGCGCGCGTCGACGCTGCTCGTCCCCGCCAACACGCCGAAGCGAGGCGCCTTCGTGCTCCTCGGGCTCCCGTTCGATTCTTCGATTCCCACGCGTCCGGGCGCAAAGCATGGCCCCGAATCTTTTCGAGAAGCACTTCCTTCGCTGACCACCTTCGGCCGCGGCGTCGACCTCTTCGGCCGCACGGTCGACGACCTCGGCGATCTCGACCTGCCGCCCGACTCGATTCACGCTGCCCATGAACGTGTCCAGCAGGCGTCGCGGGATGTGTTTGCGTGCGGCGCCACGCCATTCTTCATCGGCGGCGACAACGGTCTCACCGGCGCCATCCTCCGCGGTCTCGCCGACGCACGTCCCGACCTCAAACTCGGCCTCGTGGTCATCGACTCGCACTACGACGTGCGCGAATACGACGATGAGGATTCGCTCTCCAGCGGCACTCCCTATCGCCGCGCGCTCGAGACTCCCATCTGCCGCGGCGACCGCACGTTCATTCTCGGCACCCGTGAGTTCGCGAATTCTTCGTACTACGACCGTTTTCTCCGCGAGCAAGGGGTCACGGCGATCCCGGTCGACGCGTTCGATCGCACGCCCGCCGAACAAATCGCCGCAAGCGTACGCACGCAACTCGAATCGACGTCGGACGCAATCTTTCTCTCGATCGACATCGACGCAGCCGAACTCCCCGGCTCTTCCGCCGCAGCGCCCGGTACGCTGACCTCGCGCGAGATGATCGCCATCGTCCGCACGATCGCGTCCTCGAAGAAGCTGATCGGCTGCGATCTCAGCGAGTTGTCGCCGCCCTGGGACGTGAGCGGCCTAACGGCCAAGTTGGCCGCCCGTCTGTTCCTCGAAGTGTTCGCGAGTCGATGAC
>JALYOB010000592.1 GCA_030857085.1 Acidobacteriota bacterium
CAGTCTGTTGGATTCGCACGAGTGTCGCGGAGGCTTGGCGTCCAAGACGGGTCCGGGGGCGTGCCCCCGGCCGCCGGAGGCCCCTCGTCGTATCATCGCGCACGATGACCACGGACACATCCATCGCCCACACCGACCCGATTAACGCGCAGATCCTCGCCATCTCGGAAGATCGCATTCAGGGATTCGTGCGCGATCCGTTCGAGGACATCGCGCGGCAGACGGGGCTCGACGTCGAAGTGGTGATGGAGCGCATTCGGGCGATGCTGCGGAGCGGCACGATCCGGCGCGTGCGGCAGACGCTGATGGCGACGAATCTCGCCGAGGGGGCGCTGGTGGCGTGGCAGTTCCCGAATGAGAAGCTCGACGAGGCGTTCGACTTCATGTTTCAGCAGGATCCGTTTTCGGGTCACGTGGTCATCCGCTCGGCCGACCCGGCGACGCCCGGCTCGAGCTATCGCTTGTGGACGACGGTCAAAGTCCCGCAGGGCTATTCAGTGGAGAAGCATTGCGGCTTGCTGGCGCGGCTCACCGGTGCCGAGCATTTCCGCGTGATGCCGGCGCATCGCATCTTCGCGTTGGGTGTGGGGCACGTGCGGCGCAAAGGAATGGAGCCGGGCTCGAAGTCGGAGGAGCTGGCGGTGGTGAAAGACACCGCGAAAGTGGAGCTGACGGATCTCGAATGGCAGGTGCTGACTGCGCTCAAACGCGAGCTCACGCCGGACGAGGTGTCGCGCGATCTGTGGGAACGGCGCGCGCGCGAAGCGAACGTGCCGCTCGGACAGTTTTATGAAGTGGCCGAGAGTCTCAACAAGCGGGGCGTGATCGGACGCTTCTCGACCTTTCTCGAGCATGTAAAGCCGCTGCAGAGCGGCGAGCGCGTCACGCGCTTCAATGCGCTCTTCCACTGGGCCGTTCCGCCGGGACGCGAGCTGGAAGCAGGGCGCGAAGTGGGACGCTTCCACATCCTCACGCATTGCTACTGGCGCGAAGGCGGCCCCGAGTTCCGCAACGTGAACATCATGGCCGTTGCGCACGGAACGGAAAAGGATCTCGTTCTCGCGCACAAACGCTCGATTGACGAGCATCTCGAATCGATCGGCATCCCCGTCAGCTACACGAACGTGTTCTGGGGCGGCCGCAGCGAGATCAAGCCGAGCGAGATCTCCCCGTTCGCGTTCCGCGAATGGTGTGCGGCGCACGGCGTGGATGCGGAGGAAATGAGGGGTTAGGAGCGGTTGTCCGTTGTCCGTTATCCGTTGCGGGTCAGTCTTGCTGCGAGTCGCACTGAACGGAGAACGGAGAACGGACAACGAAGAACGCAGGCGCGCGCTAGCTCGCCGCCTTGAACTCCACTCCCGGATTTTCCTTCTGCGCGAATTCGAGTTCCCAGTCGGAGCTGAAGAGCACGACCGCGTGGCCTGTGCTGTCGGTGGCGACGCGGGAGCGGGACGGGAGGGTCATGCGTGCGACGTCGTCGACGTCGCGATCGACCCAGCGGGCGAGTTTGTACGGCAGCGCGGTCATGGTCGTCTCGACGCCGTATTCGGTTTCGAGGCGCGAGCGCAGCACGTCGAACTGCAGTTCGCCGACCACCGCGAGAATGGGCTCGGAGCGGAGGCCGTCGTGCAGCACGAAGACCTGCATCGCCCCTTCTTCTTCGAGCTGTTCGAGTCCCTTCTGAAACTGCTTCTGCCGCGTCACCTGCTTCGCGCGCAAGGTCGCAAAGTGCTCGGGCGCAAACCGCGGAATGCGATCGAACTCGATCGGTGTGTCGGATGAAACGGCGTCGCCGATCTGAAACAGGCCGGGGTTGACGAAGCCGATCACGTCGCCCGGATAGGCGCGGTCGATGGTCTCGCGCTCGCGCGCAAACAGGCGATGCGGGCGGGTCATGCGCACTTCGCGGCGCAAGCGCGCGTGCTGCACGGCCATGTCTTTTTCGAACACGCCGCTGGTGATGCGCATGAACGCGAGGCGATCGCGATGGCGCTTGTCCATGTTCGCCTGGATTTTGAACACGAATCCGGTGAAGGTCTGCGAGGTCGGTTCGAGCTCGAAGTCTTCGCCATCTTTTTTCGCCGGACGCGGCGAAGGCGGCGGCGCGAGCTCAATGACGGCGCGCAGGAACGGCTCGACACCGAAGTTGTTCACGGCGCTGCCGAAGAAGACCGGAATCACGCGGCCGTACTCGAACTGCTTCCGATCGAATGCGGCGCCCGCTCCTTCGAGCAGTTCCGCTGCATCGCGCAGGTCCTGCCACGCGGTCGGCCCGATGGCGTCGGCGAGATTCGGATCATCGAGTCCGCTCACGGTCATCGGCGCAACCAACGCCCCATGTTTGGTTCGCTCGAATCGCAGCACCTGCTGGTGACGCAGATCGAACACGCCCTGGAACGTCGGCCCGTCGCCGATCGGCCAGTTCATCGGCACCGCGGAGACGTTCAGTTCGCGCTCGATCTCGCTGAGCAGTTCGAACGGATCGCGCGCCGGCTGATCGAGTTTATTGACGAAGCAGAGAATCGGGATGTGGCGCATGCGGCAGACTTCGAACAGTTTCCGCGTCTGCGGCTCGATGCCTTTCGCGCCGTCGAGCACCATCACCGCACTATCCGTCGCCGCCAGCGTCCGGTACGTATCCTCGGAGAAGTCCTGGTGGCCCGGCGTATCGAGCAGGTTCAGCATCGAGCCCTGATACTCGAACTGCAGCACGGTCGAGGTGATGGAGATGCCGCGGCTCTGCTCGATGGCCATCCAGTCCGAGGTGGTGTGGCGCTGCGCTTTGCGCGCGCGGACCGAGCCGGCCTCTTCGATCGCACCGCCGTAGAGAAGGAGCTTCTCCGTGAGCGTGGTTTTGCCCGCGTCGGGATGCGAAATGATGGCGAAGGTCCGGCGCCGCGCGACCTCGCGGTTCAGCTCGTCGGTCTGCTCGAGAACGGCACTCATGCCTGCGGATCAACAGAGAGCATTTCGAAACATTCCGGAGCTCACATGTGAGCATCTGATACGCAGGAATATATTTTTCAGCGGCGAAAGTTTAGAATATGTGAGCGGCAAACACTAAGATAGCCAGCCGCAGGAACGAAAATGGAGGGAACTATGACACTCATGACTCGTTTCAATCCGTTCGAAGATCTTCGTCGCATGGAGTCG
>JALYOB010000158.1 GCA_030857085.1 Acidobacteriota bacterium
GCGCAGCGGCGGCAGTTCGTCGTCAATGATCTGCAGCAGACGCGCGCACGCGGCGGGGTCGCTGGCATCGCAGGCGATCTCGCGCACGTCCGCGTTGGCGATGCGTTTCGCGATCTCGCCGCTTCCTGCCTTGCGCGATGCGAGGACGATGTGACGCGCACCACGCAACGCGAGCCGCGCGGCGATGGCGCTGCCGATGGCGCCGGTGCCGCCGGTGACGAGGTAGGTCGCGTTTTCTTCGATCAGCGGACCGATGCCTTCTTCGGGCTCGATCCGCGCGGCGTTGCGCGACGTGACCACGAGTTTGCCGGTGTGCCCGCCGCGTGCGAGAAGCGCAAACGCATCGCTGATCTGCGAGGCATCGAAGGTCTGCACCGCGGGCAGCGGCAGCACGCCGCGTGCGATTTCGTCGACGAGTCCCGCGAGCATTTCGCGCAGCAATTCGGGACGCCGCTGCGCGAGCGCATCGAGATCGATGGTGTGGATGGAGACGTTCGAAGCGGGCTGCCGCAGCGACTCGCCCGCGCCGCGTTTGCCGATTTCGAGATAACGGCCGAAGGATCGCAGGAGCGACAGCGAGGCCGCGCGCACGGCGCCGGTGACGGCGCCGAGAACGACGTCCACTTCGCCGATCGCCTGCGCGAATTCGGGCGAGCGGGAGTCGAAGACCTGCGCGATGCCGAGCGCGCGGAGGAACTCGCGCTTGGCATCGCTGCCTGCGGTGGCGAGGATCTCGGCGCCTGCGGCGCGGGCGATCGCGATCGCTGCCTGGCCGACGCCGCCGGTGGCCGCGTGAATCAGGACGCGCTCGCCGCGTGCGATGCGGGCGACGTCGCGCAGCGCAAAGGCGGCGGTGAGATATGCGGCCGGAATCGCAGCCGCGGTTTCGAACGACAGCGCAGCCGGTTTGCGCACGAGGAGCGATGCGCGCGTGACGGCGTGTGATGCGAGTGCATCGTCGGCGAGGCCGAGCACTTCGTCGCCCGGTTGCAGGCCGTGCACGCCGGGACCGGTGCGGACGACCACGCCCGACATCTCGATGCCGAGAGATTTGAAGCCGTTCGGGTAGCCGGGGTACTCGCCGAGGGCGGAGAGCACGTTCAGGAAATTGAGGCCGGTGGCGTGGACTGCGACTTCCACTTCATCGCGCGCGAGGCGCGGCGCGCGCGTGGCGCGAAGGACGATGCGATCGAGCGCACCGGGATGCGGGACCGTAGCGACGAAGCGGGCGGCGGTGGTCGCGGAAGTTGCGCGTGACTCCCCTGCCCGCGCGAGGCGCGGTGCGTACGCGCGTCCGTTGCGAATCGCGAGCTCGAGCTCGGAGGAGGTTTCATGCGACTCAGCGACTTCGCGATCGGCATCGGTGGGTTCGTACGGCAGATCGATGCAGAGCGGTGCAAGCTCGGGATGTTCGTGCGCGAGCGTACGCGCCGCGGCGGCGATGGCGGCGTGCACCGGATCGACGCGTTCGTTGTTGATCGCGAATGCGCCGCGCGTGATCACGAGCAGGCGCTGCGTTGCGCTGGTTTCGATGAGCGTGCGGGCGAAGGAGAGGAATGCGTCCACCGTCGCTGCCGCATCGTCGCTGCGGGGGGCGACCCACCGGCGGGTGTCGTGATCCTCGGCGAGTGTGAACCGCCCCTCATCCGCCCTTCGGGCACCTTCTCCCCGCATCGCGGGGAGAAGGGATACCTGCCGCGTGTCTTCGCTCGCCGCGCCGCCGGCGCGCGCATCTCCCGCCCCCCCGTTGCCCCTCGCCCCGCTTGCGGGGAGAGGGTGGCGCGAAGCGCCGGGTGAGGGGCCGTGCGAAGAACGAAGGCTGGCCCGTTCGACCTCCTGCCACTGCAGTTCGTACAGCAACGACGCGGCGTCGCGCGTGCCGCGCTCGAGCTCCGCCAGGCGCACGCCGCGCGCGTCGAGCGCAATCACGCCTTCCTGCGTGGCAACGACAATGTCGCCGCGCGACAGATCCGTTTCGACGAGCAGCTCGCCGCGCAACGACTGCGCATCGACGATCAGCGACTCGATCGCCACCGGCACGCGCGGCCCGGCGAGCAACTGCCGCTGCGGCAACAACGTCTGCAGCGCGCCATCGAGCAGCGCCGGATCGAATGCGTGGCGGCGATCGAGCGCGTCGTTCTTCGCGCGCAGCGTTGCGTGCGCAAGCACGCCATCGTCGCCGAGCGTTTCGACGGTCTGAAATGCAGGGCCGTAATGCAACCCCGCGAGATCGAGCCGGCGGTAGTGATCGGCGGATGACGCAGGAACGTGCGGCAACGCACGTTCCGCAACGCGGCCGCGCGACGTCGCAAGCACACGCCCGCGCACATGCAGCGTCGCGCCCGATTGCAGCGAGAACGAGCCGTCTCCATCGAGCCGCAACTGCACGCGATGCGATTCGGTGAGCACGAGCGGTTCGCGAAATTCGATCGACAGCTCGTGCGCTCCGGTCGCGGCGACCACGAGCTCGATCCATCCCGCGGCGGGAAAGACGATCGCATCGCCGACGCGGTGATCGGCGAGCCAAGGCGCGCGTTCGACGTCGATCTCCGCATCCCACAGCCGCGCGCCGGTGGAGAGGTCTTCGAGCGACCGCACGAGAAACGGATGCACGCTTTCTTCGACGTGCTTCGCCTCATCGAGCCAGAAGCGCTCGCGCTGCCACGCATACGCAGGCAGCGGGACGGGCGTGACGTCGGGATAGATCGCGCTCCAGTCGATCGGCGCGACCGACGCGGCCACGGCGACATGCCGCGCGAACGACAACGTTTCGGATTCGTCGCGGCGGAGCGAGCCGACAGCCGTTGCCGGGACGGCAGCGGTGAGGATCGGATGGGGGCTCATTTCGACGAAGAGCCGCGCGCCGTCGGCGATCAGCGATTCAATGGCGGATGCGAAGCGCACCGGCTCGCGCAGATTGCGAACCCAGTACGTCTCATCGAGCCGCTCGGTCGTGATCACGCGATCGAGCACCGTCGAATGCATGCGCAGCGTCGGTGCAGCGGGCGTGAGGCCGCGCAGCGCGGAATCGAGCAACGGCCGCAGCGCATCCATCTGCGGGCTGTGCGAGGCGACGTCGACGTGGATGCGGCGGCAGAAAACGCCCCGCGCTTCGAAGCCCCGCATCAGCTCTTCGATCGCCTCGGCGTCGCCGGAGAGCACGGTCGTATCGCGGCTGTTGATCACCGCCACGCACACGCGATCGGCAACGTGACCGATCGCCTCGGCCGCGGCGTCGGCGGAAAGCTCGACCGCGAGCATCAGGCCGTGGCCGCTCGTGGTGCGGATGATCTGGCTGCGGCGGCAGATGACACGCGCCGCGTCGTCGAGCGAGAGGATGCCGGCGAGATGCGCGGCCGCCACTTCGCCCATGCTGTGGCCGATCACCGCGTACGGCTCGACGCCGCGCGCGCGCCACATGCGCGCGAGACCGAGGCCGATGGCGAAGAGCGCGGGCTGCACGCGATCGATGCCCGTGGTGCAGTCGAAGCCGCTGCGAATCGCGTCGGCGAGACTCCAGTCGACGTACGCGCGGAACGCGGCGTCGCAGCGTCCGATCGTCTCGCGGAACAGCGGCTCGCTCTCGAACAGCTCGCGCCCCATGCCGTTCCACTGGCCGCCCTGACCGGGAAAGACGAAGACCGCCTTCACCGGCTCGCTGCTCACCTGCATCGCCGGCAGCGTCGCCGCCTGCAGTTCGGCAATGAGCTCTTCTGCAGAATCACCGGCTACCGCGAGACGCCACGGGTGATGCTGACGGCGTCGCGCGGCCGTCGCGCAGATCGCGCCCGCATCGACATCGCCGCGCAACGCTTCAATGAAGCGTGAACGCATGGCATCGAGCGCCTGCGGCGACTTCGCGGTGAGGAGCAACGTATGCGGCGGTGCGAATGTGTTCGCGCGCGGCGCGGAGTGCGATTCGACGATCGCGTGGGCGTTCGTGCCGGAGAATCCGAAGCTGCTCACCGCCGCGCGGCGCACCGGCGCATCAATGGTCGCCGCTTCGGTCGCCACGCGCAGACGATGTGCGTCCCAACCAAAGTGCGGCGTCGGATGGTCGAAATGCAGATTCGGCGCGACCTCGCCGTCGCGCACTGCGAGCACCGCCTTGAGCAATCCGGCCACGCCGGCTGCCGCTTCGAGATGGCCGAGGTTGGCTTTGAGCGAGCCGACCCAGAGCGGCGATTCGCGATCGGCGTCGTACACCGCCGCAAGCGCCTCGAGCTCCTGCGGATCGCCGAGCGGCGTTCCCGTGCCGTGCGCCTCGACATACGACACGTCGCTCGCCGTTACGCCTGCGTTGCGCAACGCGGCGCGAATCACCTGCTGCTGCGCGAGACCGTTCGGCGCGGTGAGTCCGTTGCTCGCGCCATCCTGATTGACCGCACTGCCGCGCAGCACGGCGAGAATCGGATCGCCATCGCGCTCAGCGTCAGCGAGTCTTTTCAGCACGACCAGCGCGCAGCCTTCGCCGCGGACGTAGCCGTCCGCACTCGCGTCGAACACCTTGCAGCGTCCGTCCGCGGCCATCGCATGCAGCTGCGAAAAACCGATGTGCACTTCGGGGCCGAGAATCAGGTTCACGCCGCCCGCAATGGCCATCGAGCATTCGCCCGCGCGGAGGCTCTGCGCGGCGAGATGCACCGCCACCAGCGACGAGGAGCAGGCGGTATCGACGGCCAGACACGGCCCCTGAAACCCATGCACGTACGAAAGCCGCCCGGCCGCGGTGGCGAGCGACGCGCCGGTGAGCGCGTAGCCGGTGATGCGGCGCGCATCGCCGGAACGAATGTGCCGCGACGCGTAATCAGTGTTGGAGATGCCGACGAAGACGCCGGTGGCGCTTTCCCTGAGCCGCTCCGGCACCTGCCCCGCCTGTTCGAGCGCTTCCCAACTGACTTCGAGCAAGAGCCGCTGCTGCGGATCGAGCGCCTCCGCTTCCACCGGTGCGATGGAAAAGAAGCGATGGTCGAACAGCTCGACGTCATCGACGAACGAGCCCCAGCGCGTGTAGGTGGTGCCGGGACGCGCATCGGCGTCGAAGAACTTCTCCGCGTCGAAACGCTCGCGCGGCACTTCGGTCACCGCGTCGAATCGCGTCGCAAGCGCGCGGCGCAACGATTCGAGATCGGTGATGTTGCCGGGAAAGCGCAGCCCCGCGCCGATGATCGCGATCCGCTCTCCTGCTTCGCTGCTGGTGATCGCGCGCTGCTGCGTTTCCCCTTCGAGATGCCGCGCGATTGCGCGTAGCGTCGGATAGTCGAACGCGAGCGAGACCGCCACCTCGCGGCCGGTCAGCTCGCGCGCGCGCTGCGCCAGCTCGACCGCCTGCAGCGAGCTCAATCCGAATTCGCGCAGCGGCCGATCCGCATCGACCGCAACGCCGAGCATTGAGCGGACGATCGTCTGCAACTCTTCGAGCAACGGCCGCGTGTCACGGCGCGTTTGCGCCGGACGCAATGACGCTTCGTACTCGGCCGCGAGGCGCAGCCGTTGCGGCTTTCCGCTCGTCGTCTTCGGAATGCGCGGCACGGCCACGACGTCGTCGACGACCAGACCCGTGGCCTTCCCCACTTCCGCCCGAATCGCATCCGCAATTGGCGCGAACGCATCGGCCGAGCCTTTGTGGCGGACGAAGAAAACGAGCCGCTCGCGCGCGTCGCCGCGAATGCTCGCCGCCGCCACTTCGCCGAGGCCGATGCCGTCGACGCGGTGCGCGAGCTGCTCGAGGTCCTGCGGGTAATAGTTGGCGCCGTTGAGGATGATCAGCTCTTTGCGGCGGCCGGTGACGACGAGCCTTCCTTCGTCCAGAAACCCGAGATCGCCCGTGTCGAGCCAGCCGTCGCGAATCGCATCCGCCGTTGCGTCCGGATCGTTGTAGTAGCCCGGCGTGACGCTCGGACCGCTGATGAGAATGCGCCCGATGCGGCGCTCCGGCAGCGGCGCATCCGCGTCGTCAGCAATGCGCAGTTGCACGTGCGATACGGCGCTTCCCGTCTCGACCATCTCGATTGCGTCATCGCTCTGCGCGCGTTCGTCGTCCACGAGCCGTCGCGCGGCAGCACCGCCCTCGCCGTTCGCGATGGCCGCACGCGAAAGCACGTACGTCCGCGCCTCCGCCGCATCCTCCGGTTGCGTCACCGACAACGTCGCCTCGGCGAGGCCATACACCGGCACGACCGTGTCGCTCCGCAGTCCGTACGGCGCGAGCGCGCGCACGAAACGGCGGCAGAGCGAGGGAGAGATCGGCTCGGCGCCGTTGAAGATCACACGCACGTGCGAGAGGTCCCACGAGACCTCCGCATCGCGCCGCAGCGCGCCGAGGAAGTAGTGATAGCCGAAGTTCGGCGAGTAGAGAAACGTCGCCCGATGCTGCGAGACCTTCTCCATCCAGAGCAACGGCCGGCGGATGAAGAGCGACGTCGGCATCACGATCTGTTCGACGCTGCATACGATCGCGAGCAGATGGAATCCGATCAGGCCGAGGTCGTGTGTCAGCGGAATCCAGCTGAGGAACGCATCGTCGGCGCGGACGCCGGCGTGGAGGCAGATGTCGGCGGTGTTCGCCGTCAGCATGCGATGCGTGACGATCACGCCTTTGGGTGTCGCGGTCGAACCGGACGAGAACTGCAGAAATGCGATGGCGTCGGGATCGACGTCGTCGTCGACGTCGCAGGCGTCGCTGCCGAAATCACGCGTCACGACGAGCGTCCGCGCTTCTCCGTCGTCACGCGAAGTGGCAAGCCATGCATTCGTGAGACGCGAGCGGACAGCCGTCAGACGGCGCATCGGCTCTTCGCTCGTTCCGGCGGCGATCGGCACCGCGATGACGCGTCCCAGAAGCGCGGCCCAGAACGCGGTCAGATACGACTCGAGATCGTCGAGTTGAACGATCAGTTCATCGCCTGGACGCACACCGGCCTCGCGCCAGCGCGCGAGCAGCGACAGCGCATTTGCGCGCAACTGCGCGTACGTCACGTGGCGCTCGGAGCCGGCGCCTTCGACGAAGCGGATGCCGCGCGCGCCATGCGCCGCGGACGCGCGCAGCGATTCCAGGATATTGGGAAACGGGGTCATGGGGGCGTGCCTCCGGGGGTGGCGACCGCGCCGGTTCCGCGGTCGAAGATGATCGGCAGGCCGTTGGCGGTGTTGCCGATGATGACGATCTTGGCGTTGTCGGATTTCGCGAGCTCGAGGGTCGCGTCGACGCCTTTCCAGGCGATGAGGCGATCGCTCAGCGTGGTGCTCACGATCTGCTGATACGTCCGAATGCCCTCGGCCTCGATGCGCTTGCGCAGCGCTTCTTTCCGCTCGCGGTCGAGGCGGTAGTCGTAGAGCAGCATCAGCTGCTGCTCCTCGAACTTCCGATGGATGGCCTGCGCGATTGCGGGCGGCAGGGTGATCTTGCGGATGACGACGTCGTCGATGGTGACGAGCTCGCGCCCGAGCTGCTTCGTCGCCTCCGTGACCAGCGTCGACATCGATGCCGAGAACCCGTCACGATCGGCGAGACGGTCGAAGGTGACTGCGCCGATGGTGTCCTGCAGCGCCGACTGGACTTCCTGCACCACGAGCTTCTGCGCGTAGTCGGGACCGTACAGTTGATGAAGCCGCGGCAGCTGCCCGAGGCGCGGCTGGAAGCGAACCGAGAACTCGATCTGGATGTCGAGCTCTCCCGCCGCGAGCACCGTCACCCGACTCGTGATCTCCTGAACCCGCGCGTTGTAGATGTACATCCGGTCCCACGGCGGGATGACCTGCACGCCTTCGCCGTAGCTGTAGCTGAGGACCGTGCCGCCGAAGAAGCGGCTCCACCGCACGCCGCGATGGCCCGAGTCGATCGGGATGACCATGTTGTTGTAGAAGGCGATGAAGAACAGCAGCAGGAGGATGCCGACGGAAACGATCGCCAATGCATGGCGATGAATCCACTGTTCGGTTGCCGCGATGTGCCGGTCGACGATCTCAGGCACGCGGCATCTCCTCGACATGGCCGTTCTCCATCCGCAACACGCGGTCGGCAACGTGGAAGTAGCGGTCGTCGTGCGTGGCAGCGATGACGGTCTTGCCTGCCGCCTTCAGCTCCGCGAGCAGCACTTCGTAGAAGAAGCGGCGGAACTGCGGATCCTGATCGGCGGCCCACTCATCGAAGACCTGGATGGGACGGTCTTCGAGGTAGTTGATCAGGAGCGCGATGCGCTTGCGCTGACCGGTCGATAAGTCGGTGGTGGAAAAGCGATCGTTGGCGACCGTGGTCTTGTCGGCGATCTCCAGCCGGCGCAGGAGCGTGCGCACGCGCATCTCATCGACGGGACGAAGGCCGTAGAGCACTTCGAAGAGGTAGTAATCGCCGAAAATCGGCGAAAACAGAGAGCGATAGTCGGCGTACGTTTCGCGATGCAGAGCGGCGCCGTCGAGACGGAGCTCGCCGCTGTGCGGGTAATACAGCGAGGTGAGGAGCTTGAGCAGCGTCGACTTGCCGCTGCCGTTGCCGCCGACGATGAAGAGCAGCTCGCCGCGCTGGAAGGAGAGGCTGATGGGGCCC
>JALYOB010000016.1 GCA_030857085.1 Acidobacteriota bacterium
CTCCTGCAGATCGGCGAACGCTTCCCCTTCGCGCCACAGGGTGATGCGCGTGGTCCAGCTCATCGGGACGCCCATCACGCGGATGCGGTAGCGAATGCGGTCGCCTTCGCGGAGGCGGCGATCCGGGCCTTCGACGATGCGGAAGCCCATCTCGGGCGGGGTGATGCGGCCGAGGTTCCGGGGAGCGGAGAAAAAGTCGAAGACGGCGGCGAGCGGCGCGGCGATGCGCGTGGTGCGCTCGAAGCGGATGCGTGTCACGCGCGTCTCTTCACGACCGGGATCACGTCGTTGAGAATCCAGAGCGGCCCGATCAGCAGGTGCACGAAATTGCGAAAGAACGCCGGGTTCTTGTGCTCGTACACCTTGTGTCCGATGAACTGAAAAATCCACCCGAGGATGAAGAGCGTCACGGCGAGAGCCATCGGCAGGAGCGCGCCGGCAAAGTAGAAAAGGATGGAGACGACGATCATCGCAATCGCAAGACGCCACTCGACGACAAAGTAGTACGCACTCGCAATCGCAATGAGCAGCATCGCCGCATCGACGCGAATCGTGCCGGCATCGAACAGCGTCACATGCGTGAGCATGGCGATGAGCGTGAACATGATCATCGGGATGCCGAGCCGGTGGAAGAGTTTGTTGCCCGCAGTCTGGTGGTAGGCGGCGTAGTCGGCGAAGAGGGCGTCGACGGATGGCATGGGGGGGATTGTAGCGGGGCAGGTTGTTTGTGGTTGTCGGTTGTCGGTTGTCGGTTATCGGTGAGGTTGTCCGTTGTCCGTTGTCCGTTGAGGGTGCGAAGCTGCAAACCGACAACCGAGAACCGACAACCGACAACCGACAACACACCTAACGGACAACGGACAACCGGCGACGCGTCAGCGGAGCCGCCGCACAACCCGCATCCTCATCGCGCTCCTCGGCCTCAACGTAATCAACGCCTGCGGATCCACGTCCGGGCCTTTTTCGAAGCGCCATTTCTGCGCGATGGTGGCGAGCAGCAGCACGCCTTCCATCCAGGCGAAGCCTTCGCCGATGCAGATTCTGGGGCCGGCGCCGAAGGGGAAGTAGGACATGCGGGGGCGTTGGGCTTTTGCGTCGGGTGCAAAGCGGAGCGGGTCGAATTTCTCCGGGTCGGGCCAGAAGCGGGGGTCGCGGTGGGTGACCCATTGCGAGACCACCACCAGCGCT
This sequence comes from Acidobacteriota bacterium, assembly GCA_030857085.1. Classification (GTDB taxonomy): domain Bacteria; phylum Acidobacteriota; class Thermoanaerobaculia; order Gp7-AA8; family Gp7-AA8; genus QHVT01. Next base: position 1,189 of record JALYOB010000016.1, read on the forward strand.
TCCTTCGGCAGGTGGTAGCCGCCGATCTCCACCTCTTCGTGCGCGTAGCGGCCGATGCCCCATGCAGGCGGGAAGATGCGCATCGACTCGGCGAGCACCATCTCGGTGTAACGGAGGTTCGGGTAATCGGCCGGTGTGGGCGGGCGGTTGCCGAGGACTTCGTCGAGCTCGCGATGGAGCTCCCGTTCGACGTGCGGATTGCGCGCGAGCGCGTACCACGTCCACGCCAGCGCATTCGCGGTGGTCTCGTGGCCGGCCAGGAAGATCGTCATCGTCTCGTCGCGCAGCTGCAGGTCGCTCATCCCGGTGTTGTCGCCTTCGACATCCGTCGCGAGGAGCAGCATCGAAAGCAGATCGCCGCGATCGACACCTGCGCGGCGGCGCTCTTCGATGATTCCGTAGATCACGCGATCGAGCTGCGCGAGCGCGCTGCGGAAGCGGCGCACCTGCGGCATGAACGGCATGCGCAGGATGAGCGGCGCGAGAGGATTGAGCAGCACGGGGAACATCAGAATCAGTTCCGTCAGCGCGGCGCCGATCTCGTCCGCACTCTCCTCGACGTCCGCATCGAACAGCGTCTTCGCGACCACCGCGAGCGTGAGCCGCATCATCTCGTGCGCAATGTCGAGCTCTTCGCCATCGCGCCAGCGGTCGCGCGCAACGAGGCCCTTTTCCACCATCACTTCGCCGTAGTGCTGGATGCGCTCGCGATGAAAGGCGGGCTGCGCGAGGCGGCGCTGCCGCTTGTGCAACTCCCCTTCGCTGGTCAGCAACCCCTCGCCGAGGACGATTTTCGTGCGCTGCAAGGCAAGGCCTTTGAGGAAAGAGGCGTTGCGCGTGACGAGCACGTCGCGCACGTGCTCGGGATGGCGGAAGAAATAGAGGTGCGCGCGCGCGATGCGAAAGTGGACCGTGTCGCCGTACGCGTTGGAGACGCGGGTGAGGAAGCGGAGCGGGTCGTGCTGCATCGCGCGGAGATGCGCGCCGGGATAAGGATTGCGAGGGCCGGGAGGAAAGTGCATGCGTGGAGTGCAAGAATGCGGGACGAATGCCCGCCGCCCGTGAACTCTACTCCGAACGTTTGTCCTTGCGGCAGTCGGAAGCTGCCGCGCTGCGCGTGCGCGAACGGCGCGTGTCGATCGCGCGGCTCGTGCTGCTCGCGGCCGCGATCGGGTTCGCCTTCTGGAACTTCCTCGTTGCGCTCGTGCCGTTCGTCGCCTTCATCGTGCTCGTGGTCGTGCACGAGCGGATCATTCGCGCGCGTAAACGGGCCGACGCCGGCGCAACGTTTTTCACGCGCGCCCTCGGCCGCATCGACGATGCGTGGCAGGGACACGGCGATGCGGGCGGCGATCTCTCGGACGATCATCATCCGTACGCGGGCGACTTTGATCTCTTCGGACGGGGGTCGCTCTTCGAGCTGATCTCGCTCGCCGCGACGCGCGCGGGGCGTTTGCGTCTGGCGCAATGGCTCAAAGAGCCGTCGATGGATGCGAGCGAGATTGCCTCGCGTCAGGATGCGGTGCGCGAGCTGCGCGAGAACGTTCCGTTGCGCGAGGATCTCAGCATCGCGGCCACCGACGTGCGGCAGGAGATCGAGAGCGCGCGGCTCGATGAGTGGGGCGCCATGGCGGCAATGACGCTTTCGCCGGTCGAGCGGGCGATCGCGTTCGCGCTGCCGGCCGCGACGCTCGTTCTGTTCGCGGTTTCGCTGCCGTCGATGATCGCGAAGCTGATCGGCCTCACGCATCCGGAGGCGGCGTTGCGATTCGGCGCGATCGCGTCGATGCCGTCGTGGCCGCTGCTGCTCGTGCTCACTGCCAGCGTCCTTTTTTCGCGGCATCTCGCGCCGCGCGTGGCTCCGGTCGTCGATGCCGTCGAACGCGCGGAGCCCGCGCTCGCGCTGCTGGGCGGGCTGCTCGCGCGCATCGAGCGGGAGTCGTTCACCGGCGTGCGGCTCACCTCATTGAGGATGCGTCTGCGCGGCGCGGATGCCGCGGCGTCGGCGGAGATCGAGCGGTTGCGCAAGCTCGTCGCGCTGCTCGACGCGCGGCGCAATCAGTTCTTTGCGCCGTTCGCGGTCGTGCTCTTGTGGACGCCGCACGTGGCTTTGGCGATCGAGCGCTGGCGCGTGCGCTCCGGCTCGCGCATCGGCGAGTGGATCGAGGCGGTGGGCGAGATCGAAGCGCTGTCGTCGCTGGCCAGTTTCGCCTTCGAGCACGAGACGTTCGCGATGCCGGAGATTGCGGCGGACGGGCCGCTGTTCGACGCGCGCGAGCTGGGACATCCGCTCATTCCGGCGCAGCGCCGCGTGACGAACGACATCCGTCTCGATCCGACGTTGCGCCTGCTGGTGGTGAGCGGCTCGAACATGTCCGGCAAGAGCACGATGATGCGCAGCGTGGGCGTGGGAGCGGTGCTGGCGATGGCGGGAGCGCCGGTGTGCGCGCGTTCACTGCGGATTGCACCGACCGCGGTCGGTGCATCGATTCGCATCGCAGACTCGCTGCAGGAAAACGCGTCCCGCTTTTATGCCGAGATCCTGCGCATTCGGCAGGTGCTCGAGATGTCGCGCTCCGCCCCTCTCCTCTATCTATTAGATGAAGTGCTCGCCGGGACGAACTCGCACGACCGCCGCATCGGCGCTGAGGCGATCGTGCGCGGCCTCGTCGAACGGGGCGCGATCGGTCTCGTCTCGACGCACGATCTCGCGCTCGCCCAGATCGCCGACTCGCTCGCGCCACGCGCCTCCAACGTGCACTTTGAAGATCACATCGAAGAGGGCACGGTGGTGTTCGACTACCGGATGCGACCGGGGGTGGTCACGAAGTCGAATGCGCTGGAGTTGATGAGGAGTGTGGGGATTGAGGTGTGAAGCCGGGAAGGGTTGTCCGTTGTCGGTTGTCCGTTCAAGGTCAGGCGCTGCATGACCTCAAACGGATAACGGACAACGGACAACCTGAATCAAGCTACTCGTTCTGATGCTTCAACGCCTCTTCCACGTCGCCCACATCCCCTTCGGCCTTGCTGGGGTTCCGGCTGGTGTAGGCGTCGCTGGGGCGGGTGCTGCCTTCGTTGCGGCCGCGCTGCGCCTGGCGCAGGTGCTCGTTGCCGCGACGTTCGGTTGGGTTCTCGGTGCGTTCCACTCGGGACATGCTCGGGCCTCCTCCGGTTGCATCTGACTGCAAAGTCACTGCCGCGATGCAACCTCCTCGCTGGGGGGCGGAATTGTAGCGGAAGCGATTTCGAAGGTCGGTACGGTAACGATCTCTGAGCGCACGGAGTTGGCGAGATAGCACTCCTCGTGCGCCGCGTGATGCAGCTCGCGCACGGCGTTCTCATCCGGTATCGCCCGGCCATCGCTCGCAAACACGGTATGCGGACGGAGCGTCACGCGCGTGATCACGTACTTGCCGTCCTCGCGTTTCTCCATCGCCGCGGCGGCTGCGTCGCGATACGACTCGACCGCGAATCCCCGCTTCGCCGCGAGCGCGAGAAACCAGAGCATGTGGCAGCTGGCGAGCGCGGCGACGTACGCCTCCTCCGGATCGACGGCCGCCGCATCCGAATACGGCAGCGGCACCGAATGCGGCGACGACGAGCCGCGCACCGTCGCGCCGCCATCGAACTCCCACACATGCGCGCGGCTGTATTTGTGGTCAGTGAATCGCGCGCCGCGGCGCTCCCACGCGATGGATGCGGTGTGCTCGATCATGGTTGGTTAGTTCCTCGGGTTCCTCGGAGTTCCTCGGAGTTCCTCGGGTACCTCGGAGTACCTCGGAGTACCTCGGAGAGGAGTCCGCCAGACGAATCGCTCCGCGGAAGCATGACGGAGTTGAAGCCCATCCGGCAACCGAGAAGCTTTCGAATCCAAGGTACCCCGAGGTACTCCGAGGTACTCCGAGGAACTCCGAGGAACTCCGAGGAACTCCCAGGAAATACCCCTTGACTCTCCCCGGTTCATGCATAAGTATTCGCCATGATGAATGTTTATGCACAGGGAGATGCGCTGCGGCGGCGAGAGGAGATTCTTCTCATCGTCCGTGAGACGGCCGTGCACTCGCAGGACGAGTTGCTGGCCGCGCTCCGCAAGCGCGGGTTTGCGGTGACGCAGCCGACCCTGTCGCGGGACCTCCGCGAGCTGGGGCTCGTGAAGACGCCGAACGGCTACGTTTCGCCCGAGGCGCTGGCGCCGGTGGCGGCGTTCGCGCCGCGCGAGTCGCGCGAGCATCGCTTCGAGCAGCTCGTGCGCGACTCGGTGATCTTTGCCGAGGCGGCAGGGAATCTGGTCGTGATCAAGACGGCGGTGGCGGCGGCACAGCCGGTCGCCAGCGCCATTGACGCCATGACCGTCGAGCACCTCCTCGGCACCATCGGCGGCGACGACACCATCTTCGTCGCCTTCCGCACTCCTTCCGCCGCGACGGCGTTCACACGCCGCATCCAGCAGACCGCCGGAATGAAGCCGGCGCGACGTACGCGCGCCTAGCGCGAGCGTCCTTTCGGGAGAACGCGCGAATGACCAATCTTGTAGAGGAAACGTGTGTATTTGCGGACTTGACCGGTTCGCCGTTGCCTGTTGCAAACGGCGAAGCGGCAACCGGCAACGGGCAACCGGCAACTGCGACGGCGACGTCGGTCGCGATCGCAGGCGCCACCGGCTACGCCGGCGTCGAGCTCGTGAAAATTCTCGAGCGGCATCGCCATGCGGACGTCGTCGCGGCGTATTCGTCGGAGTCGTTTTCCGTCGATGCCGTTACGGCGACCGGCGCGGAAGTCGTGTTCCTCGCGACGCCGAACGAGGTCTCCGCGCACGTCGCGCCGCAGCTGCTCGATCGTGGTCTGCGCGTCATCGATCTGTCGGGCGCGTTCCGTCTCGGCGAGCCTTCGCTGTACCCGTCGTGGTACGGCTTCGCACACGCGCGCCCCGAACTCCTCGGCGAGGCGGTGTACGGACTGCCGGAGTGGTGCAACGGTGAACTGAAGACCGCGCGGCTGGTTGCGAATCCCGGCTGCTATCCGACGTCCATCCTTCTCGCGCTGCGTCCGATCACCTACATGATCGACCGCGAGCAGCCGGTCATCTGCGACGCGAAGAGCGGCGTTTCGGGCGCGGGGAAGAAGAGCGACGTTGCATATTCATTCACGGAGCTGTTCGGCAACGTGAAGGCCTACGGCGTCGGCGAGCATCGCCACGAGCCGGAAATCCGTCAGGGCCTGCACCTCGGCGAACGAACGACGCTCGTCTTCGTGCCGCACCTTCTGCCAACCGCGCGCGGCATCTACTCGACGATGCACGTCGCCTTCACACAGCCGATGACGAACGGCGAGCTCGCGCAGATCTACGCCGATGCATATGCCGACGCACCGTTCGTACGCGTGCTCGCGCCGGGAAAGCTCCCCGCGCTCAACGACGTCGTGAACACGCCCTACTGCGAGATCGGCTTCACGCTGCTTCACGGCGGCCGTCGCGCGGTGGTCGTCTCGGTGATCGACAACCTGCTCAAAGGCGCGGCCTCGCAGGCCGTGCAGAACTTCAATCGGATGTGCGGATACGTGGAGACGGAGGGGCTGCGGTGACGAGTCACCGTTGACCGGTTGCCCGGTGCCCGTTGCCGCGCAGTTCTCGCGCGGGCCATGCGCAGCGGCGAATCGGCAACTCGTTTTCGGCAACTGGCAACTGGCAACAGGTCAACGTTTCGGAGGCTACGACGAAATTGAACATCACGCTCATCAAACTCGGCGGCTCCCTGCTCGACGACGCAGCTCGCCGCGCGATCGCGCTGCAGACGATCGTCGCGCGGTGGAACGCCGGCGAGGATCTCGTGCTCGTGCATGGAGGCGGGAAGCACATCGATGCGCAGCTGGCGAAGCTCGGGTTGCCGAAGCGCACGCATGCGGGACTGCGCGTCACCGATGACGCGACGCTGGACGTCGTCGTCTCCGTGCTCGCAGGGACGGTGAACAAGATGCTCGTTGCGGAGCTGGCGAAGCTCGGCGTGCGTGCGGCCGGCATTGCGGGGAGTGATGCATCGACCATCGTTGCGCGTCCGCATCCGGCCATCGACGGCGTGGAGCTGGGGCACGTCGGACAGGTGCGTGGCGCGAACTGCACGCTCGTGAAGGCGATGCTGACGTACGGGATTCTCCCCGTCGTCTCGTCGATCGCCGAAGGTCCGGACGGCACGCTGCTGAACGTGAATGCCGACAGCGCAGCGTCCGCGCTCGCGGTCGCACTCGGCGCGCGTTCGCTGCGCTTTCTCACCGACGTTCCGGGCGTGCTCGATGCCGAAGGCGCACTGCTGCCGCGGCTGTATCTCGCCGACGCGCAGGAGCTCCTCGTCAACGTCGGCGGCGGCATGAAGCCGAAGCTCGAAGCTGCACTCGCGGCGCTGGTCTCCGGCGTCGGCGAGATCGTGATCGGAGAAGAAGGAGGGACGACCCTTGTTGCTGCATGACGAATCCCCCGCCGCGGTCGAAACGCGCGAAGACGCATTTCTCGTGAAGACGTACGCGCGCACTCCGTTCCATCCGCGCGATGGAAAAGGGGCGCGCCTCATCGATGCCGACGGCCGCGAATACTGGGACCTGCTCGGCGGCATCGCCGTGAACGTCCTCGGCCACAAGCATCCGCGCATCGTCAAAGCATTGCGCGACGCGGCGCTGATGCACGTGTCGAATCTCTATTACCACCCGGCCCAAGGCATCCTGGCCGAGGAGCTCGTGCGCGCTTCGGGCTTGTCGCGGGCTTTCTTCTGCAACAGCGGCACGGAGGCCAACGAAGCGGCGATCAAGTTCGCGCGATTGGCGACGAAGAAAACGAAGCTGGTGTCGCTCGAAGAGTCGTTCCACGGCCGCACGATGGGTGCGCTCTCGCTCACCGGACATGCGGCATATCGCGCGCCGTTCGCGCCGCTCGTGGACGGCGTGAGCTTCGTTGCGCCGAACGACATCGATGCACTTGCAGCAGCGGTCGATGACGAGACTGCGGCGATTTTTCTCGAGCCGGTCATGGGCGAAGGAGGAGTCATTCCTCTTTCCGACGACTACCTCATCGCGGCGCGGCGCATCGCCGATCGCCACGGCGCCATGCTCGTCCTCGACGAAATCCAGTGCGGCCTCGGGCGCACGGGATTTCTGTTCGCATTTCAGAAGAGCGGGGTCGTGCCGGACATGGTCACGCTCGCGAAGCCGCTCGGCGGCGGCCTGCCGCTCGGCGCGGTGCTGACCGGTGCCGCGATCGAAGGAGTGGTGAAGCCGGGCCATCACGGCACGACGTTCGGCGGCAATCCGATCGCCTGCCGGCTCGGCTCGATCGTGCTCGCAGAAACGAAAGCGCTTCTGCCGCGCGTGCAGACGCTCGGCGATTGGTTCGCGAAGGAAGCGAAGCATCTGCCGGTCGTCGAGGTGCGCGGCGCGGGTCTGATGTGGGGCATCGAGCTCGATCGCCCCGCCGCGCCGATCGCACGCGCGCTGCTCGAAAAAGGATTCGTGGTCGGCACCGCGCGCGAGCGGGTGATCCGTTTACTTCCGCCGTACGTCGTGCCGAAGAAGGCGCTCAGTGATTTTCTCGACGCACTGCACGCCATCGTCGCAACACCGAAGGAGATCGCAGCGTGAAAAAAGTCGCACTCGCCTATTCGGGAGGCCTCGACACCTCCATCATCATCACCTGGCTGAAAGAGAACTACGGCTGCGACGTCGTCGCGGTCGCGGTCGACGTTGGCCAGGCCGAAGAAACCGCGGGCCTCGCGCAGAAGGCGTACAGCACCGGCGCGTGCGACTTTCATCTGGTCGACGCGAAAGAGGAGTTTGCAGCGGACTACCTCTTTCCCGTGCTGCGCGCCGGCGCGATTTACGAGCGCGACTACCTGCTCGGCACTTCGACCGCGCGGCCGCTCATTGCGCGGAAGCAGGTCGAGATTGCGCTGGCCACCGGCTGCGATGCGCTCGCGCATGGCTGCACCGGCAAGGGCAACGATCAGGTGCGCTTCGAGCTCGCGTATCAGGCGCTCGCGCCGGAACTGAAAGTCGTCGCGCCGTGGCGCGAGTGGGACATCGTCTCGCGTGAAGACGCGATCGACTACGCGTCGGCGCGCGGCATTCCGGTGCCGGTGACGAAGAAAGATCCGTATTCGCGCGATCGCAATCTGTGGCACCTCTCGCACGAGGGTGGTCCGCTCGAAGATCCGTCGTTCGAGCCGGAGGCGTCGATGTTCCGCCTCACCGTCGATCCGATGGATGCGCCCGATGAGCCGGAGAAAGTCACCATCGGCTTCGAAGACGGCGTGCCTGTGGAAGTGAATGGCGTGCGCTTGTCGCCGCTGGTCCTCGTGCAGACGTTGAATGCGATCGGCGGACGTCACGGCGTCGGTCGCGCGGACGTCGTCGAGAACCGCCTCATCGGCATCAAGTCGCGTGGCGTATACGAAACGCCCGGCGGAACGCTGCTCGTCACCGCGCTCAAAGCGCTCGAGTCGATCACGCTCGACCGCGATTCGGCACACGAGAAAGAGCGCATCGCCACGCGGTACGCGGAGCTCGTCTACAACGGCCTCTGGATCGCGCCGCTGCGCGAGGCGTTCGAGTCGTTCGTCGACACGCTCACGCAGAAGGTCACCGGCAGCGTCACGCTCAAGCTGTACAAAGGCAACGCGACCGTGGTCGCGCGCAAGTCGCCGTACTCGCTCTATTCGCAGCATCTCGCGTCGTTCGACATGTCGGGCTACGACGTCACCGACTCGGCGGGATTCATCAAGCTGTTCGGACTGCAACTGCGCGGACGGAAGCGCCTTGCGCCGATGAAACTGGAGGCAGTGCAGTGACGATGTGGGGCGGCCGTTTCAAGGAAGGTCCATCCGCGCTGCTGCGCGCGCTCAACGATTCCTTCGCCTTCGACCGCGAGCTGCTCGCGGAAGACGTCGAAGGCTCGATCGCCTGGGCGCGCGCATTGGGCGCGGCGGGCGTGCTTTCCGACGAAGAAGTCGATGCGCTCTGTGCCGCGCTGTCCCGTGTGGCGAGTGCCGAGTTGCCCGGGCCTGATCGCCCGGGCGACAACGCCCTGGCAACGCGCCACACGCCACTCGCTACCGATTTCGAAGACGTGCATTCGTACGTCGAGACCTCCCTGCGCGCACACGTCGGCGACCTCGCCGGCAAGCTGCACACCGGCCGTTCGCGCAACGATCAGGTCGCGACCGATCTCAAACTCTGGCTCAAGAAAGCGTGCGCCGATTTCGAAGCGCTCGTGACCTCGCTCGCGCGCGCGCTCGCGACCAAAGCGATCGAAGAAGCGGCCACGCCGATGCCCGGCTACACGCATCTCAAACAGGCGGAGCCGATCACGTTCGGACACTGGTGCATGGCGTACGTGGCGATGCTGCAGCGCGATCTCTCGCGCATCGCGAGCGCCATCGAGCGTGGCGATGAATGCCCGCTCGGCAGCGGTGCGCTCGCCGGAACTCCGCTCGACATCGATCGGAACGCACTCGCGCAATCCCTCGGCTTCGCGCGCGCGACCGCGAATTCGCTCGACGCTGTTTCCGATCGCGACTTCGCCGCGGAGTATCTGTTCTGCGCGTCGACGCTGCTCACGCATCTCTCCCGGCTCGCGGAAGACCTCATCTTCTTCACCTCCGACGAGGCGAATTACGCGGAGCTGCCGGATGCGCTCGCAACCGGCTCGTCGCGCATGCCGCAGAAGAAGAATCCCGACGTGCTCGAACTGACGCGCGGCCACGCCGCACGCGCAATCGGCGAGCTCACCGGCTTTCTCACCCTGCTCAAAGGATTGCCGCTCGCGTACAACAAAGACCTGCAGCTGGACAAAGAGCCGCTCTTCCGCACGCGCACCACGCTCGCTCTTTTGCTGCCTGCGCTCACTGCGCTCGTGTCCGGCTTGCACGTGCATCGCGACGTCATGCGCAACGCGGCCGCGAGTCCGCTGCTGCTCGCGACCGATGCCGCCGATGAATTGGCGGCGCAAGGGGTGCCGTTTCGCGAAGCGCACGAGATCGTGTCGCGGTCGATGACGGGTGTCATCCTGAGCCGCGAAGACGGCGAAGGACCTTCCCCCGAGGCAACGGAGAAGGTCCTTCGCTTCGCTCAGGATGACACGCTGGCGCGTGTCCTCGCCAAGAAGTCGGCATTCGGAGGCACCGCCCCCACCCTCGTCCTCGCGGCCGCGAAGGCCGCACTGGAGACCCTTCCATGAAACTCCCCAAAGGCTTCCTCGCCTCCGGCGTCCGCGCCGGCATTCGCAAAAAGCGCCCCGACCTCGGGCTCATCGTCGCGGAAGACGGTGCGACCGCGGCTGCCGTCTTCACGCAGAACAAATTTCAGGCTGCACCGGTCGTGCTATCGAAAACGGCCATGAAGAAAACCGGCGGACGCGTGAAAGCGGTGGTCGTCAATGCCGGCTGCGCGAATGCCGTCACGGGCAAAGAAGGTCTCGATGCCGCGAAGCGCGTGCGCACGCGCACCGCGGAGCTGCTGCATTGCAGCGAAGAGGAAGTCTTTCTCGCGTCGACCGGCGTGATCGGCGTCGTGCTGCCCGACAAAAAGGTGCGCGACTTTCTGCCTGACGCAGTGAGCCGTCTTTCGAGCGGCGGCATCGATGCGCTCTCGCACGCAATCCTCACCACCGACGTCGGACCGAAGGTCGCGCAGGCGGCCTTCACCATCGGCGGCAAGCGCGGACGGCTCGTCGGCGTCGCGAAAGGCGCGGGGATGATTCATCCGAACATGGCCACCATGCTCGGCTTCGTCATGACCGACGCGTACATCGACGCGCCCGCGTTGCAGCGCGCGCTCAAAGTCGCCGCCGATCAAAGCTTCAACGCGATCTCCGTCGACGGCGACACGTCGACCAACGACACCGTGCTGCTGCTCGCGTCGGGAAAACTCGGCAATGCAGCGAACGCCGGTCTCGAAGATTTTCAACGCGCACTGAATGCGCTCTGCCGCGATCTCGCATGGATGATCGTGCGCGACGGCGAAGGTGCGGTGCGGGTGATGGAGCTCGAAGTCACCGGCGCGAAAACCGATCGCGACGCAAAGCTCGCCGCGCACGCCATCGCCACCTCCCCGCTGGTGAAGACCGCGCTGCACGGCGGCGATCCGAACTGGGGACGCATCCTGGCCGCGGTCGGACGCAGCGGCGCACGCTTCTCCATCGCGAAAATCTCACTGCATGCCGGCGCGATCGCGCTGGTCTCGAACGGCGCACCAACTGCGTACTCGGAGAAAGATGCAGCAAAAGTCTTCTCGCGGGAACGCGTGCCGCTGCGCGTCGATCTCGGATCGGGCAACGCCCGCGCGGTCGTGCTGTCGAGCGACCTCGGGCACGATTACGTGAGTCTCAACGCGGATTACCGGTCGTAAACCGCGCCCGTCACCCGGCGCTTCGCGCCACCCTCTCCCCGCAAGCGGGGCGAGGGGAGACATGGCAGGTAGCCCTTCTCCCCGCGTGCGGGGAGAAGGTGCCCGAAGGGCGGATGAGGGGCGGCGCAGACAACGCTGAAGTTCAAAGCGCCCGTTACTCGTCCGGATGGACGAGCTGCGCGAGGATTTCCTTCGCGTCCGGCGCGAGCTCTTTGAAGAACAGGCGCGACGCGTAGAGCGTCGCGCCGCCCGGGCCTGCGCCGAGGCCGACGACGGTGCAGGTTTCGACATTCGCTTTCGAGGTGAAGCGGCGTCCCTCGTATGCGAACGCGATGTCGACCGTCGCTCCCGTTTTCAGCACTCCCGCGTGCGTCGCGAGAATGCCGGTCGAACTGATGTCGACGAGCGTCGCCTCTTTGAGGCCGATCTTCAACGGCAGATTCATCACCACGCGGAACCGGTTGCTCCGCCGCACGGCGCTCATTGCGAGTTTTTCTGCCATGACCGAATGACGTAAATCTATCGCTGACCGGGGCGCGACGCAACACTTGCTAACATCGCCGCCCATGAAACGCATCGCCGCCCTGCTCCTTCTGATTACGGTGCCGCTCGCGGCCGCATCGCGCGAGCCGGTCCGCGCGCGCCACGCAATGGTCGCGTCGACTTCCGAGATCGCTTCGCGCGTCGGAGCGGAAGTGATGCAGAAAGGCGGCAACGCGGTCGATGCGGCGGTCGCGGTCGGCCTCGCGCTCGCCGTCACCTGGCCCTCCGCCGGCAACCTCGGCGGCGGCGGCTTCATGCTCGTGCGGCGCGCGGACGGGACCTCTGAGGCGCTCGACTATCGCGAGCGTGCCCCGCTGGCTGCGACGCGCGACATGTACCTCGACGCAAAAGGCAACGTGATCAAAGGTGCCTCGGTGCAGGGCTACAAAGCAGTCGGCGTTCCGGGCACCGTCGCCGGACTCGCGCTCGCGCACAAACGGCATGGACGATTGAAGTGGGCCGACGTCGTCGAGCCCGCGCGCAAGTTGGCCGCAGAAGGCTTCCCCGTCAACTATCACCTCGCGCGCAGCCTCCGTCTGCAGAGCACGATCGACAAGCTGAGCGTCTCGAGCGAAAGCAAACGGATCTACCAGCGCAACGGGAAGTTCTATGAGATGGGCGACACGTTCGTGCAGCCCGAGCTCGCCGCCGTGCTCGCGCGCATCAAAGCGAATCCGCGCGATTTCTACGAAGGCCAAACGGCGAAGCTGATCGCCGCGGACATGAAGGCGAACGGCGGCATCGTCACGCTCGAAGACCTCCGCACGTACGAGCCGACCATTCGCAAGCCGCTGCGCACGACCTATCGCGGCCACGAGATTCTCACGATGCCTCCGCCGTCGTCCGGCGGCATTGCGCTGATCGAGATGCTGAACATGCTCGAGGCGTACGATCTGAAATCGCTCGGCTGGCAGTCCGCGCAATACACGCACACGCTCGTTGAAGTGATGCGCCGTGCGTTCGCCGATCGCGCGCGCTACCTCGGCGACGCCGACTTTGTGAACGTGCCGGTGAACGCGCTCGTCAGCCCCGCCTACGCCGCCGAGCGGCGCAAGAGCATCGATCCGCTGCACGCCTCGAACAGCCTCGAACAAGGCGCCGGCAATCCCGCGCCGTACGAGTCGCCCGAGACGACGCACTTTACGATCGTCGACCAGGACGGCAACGTGGTGAGCAGCACCTACACGTTGAATGACAGCTATGGATCGGGCGTGACGGCGAAAGGCACGGGCGTGCTGCTCAACAACGAGATGGACGACTTCACCTCCAAGCCCGGCGTGCCGAACGACTACGGCCTCATTCAGGGCGAGGCGAATGCGATCGCGCCGAAAAAGCGGCCGCTGTCTTCGATGACACCGACGATCGTGCTGAAAGAAGGGAAGCCGTTCTTCGCGATCGGCAGCCCCGGCGGCCCCACGATCATCAACACCGTGCTGCACGTGATCGTGAACGTGATCGACTTCGGCATGGACATGCAGGAAGCGATCGACGCGCCGCGCTTTCATCATCAATGGCTGCCCGACGTGTTGATGTGGGAGCAGTTCGGCGTGAACCCCGACACCCGCGCCATGCTCGAAAAGATGGGCCACAAGTTCCGCGAAATCCCCGGCATGAGCCGCACCCCCACCACGATCGGCGACGCGCAGGGCGTGATGATCGACGCCCCGACCGGCATGCGGATGGGCGCGAGCGATCCGAGACTGGGCGGGGTGGCGGTGGGGTGGTAGCGCGCGCGTAGCGCGCGGAGTACCTCGGAGTTCCTCGGAGTTCCTCGGGTTCCTCGGGTTCCTCGGGTTCCTCGGAGTTCCTCGGAGTGGCAGTCGAATCTCCTCCGAGTAACTCCGAGGTACTCCGAGGAACTCCGAGGAACTCGTCGAGCCCATTGCGATAGCATTCGCCCCTCATGAATACGGACAAAAAATCGCTGCTCGCGTGGGCAACCGGCGAGCGAGATCGCTTCGAAGACACGCTGCGTCAGTTCGTCGAAATCCCTTCCGTCTCTTCCGATCCTGCACGTGCGGGCGACGTGCGGCGTTGCGCCGACGCGTCCGCGAATCTGATTCGCGAGTTCGGCGGTGAAGCGGATGTGATCGAGACGAGCGGCTACCCGATCGTGCACGGCCGCTTTCACACCGATGCGAACGCGCCGACGCTCACCGTCTACAACCACATGGACGTGCAGCCGGCGTCGCGCGCAACCGAGCCGTGGAACAGCGAGCCGTTCACGTTCACCAAAGACGGCGATCGCTACTTCGGCCGCGGCACGACCGACGACAAAGGTCCGGCGCTCAGCGCGTTGTGGGGCATTCGCGCGGCGCGCGAAGCGGGCGTGCCGCTGAACCTCAACGTGCTGTGGGAGCTCGAGGAAGAAATCGGCTCGCCGAACTTTGAAGCCGCGGTCAAAGTGAATGCGAAACAGCTCGCGACCGATCACCTTCTCGTGTCCGACACGATCTGGGTTTCGCGCGAGCGGCCCGCCTGTCCGGCCGGCCTGCGCGGTCTGCAGGGATTCACGCTCTCGCTCAAAACCGGCGAGACCGACCAGCACTCCGGCGTCACCGGCGGCGCCGCGCGCAATCCGATCGGTGAGCTGATGCAGCTCGTCTCGGAGATGTACGACGCGCGCACCGGCAAGGTGAAGATCAAAGGTTTTTACGACGACGTCGTGCCGCCGACGAAACGGGAGCTGCAGGACTTCGCGAACTCCGGCTTCACGATCAAAGGCTTCAAGAAAGATCACCTCTTCAAGTCGATCCGCACGGACGATCCGGTCGAGGTGATGAAACGCATCTGGGCCATGCCCACGTTCGAAGTGCACGGCCTCGTCGGCGGCTACACCGGACCGGGCATCAAGACGATCATCCCGCCGCAGGCGGAAGTGAAGATCTCGTGCAGGCTCGTTGCGAATCAGGACCCGCGCAAAATCCAGAAGCTCGTGCGCGACTTCGTGAAAGAGCGCAACCCGGACGTGAAGATCTGGATCGAAAACTCGATGTGGCCGTACAAAGCGCCGACCGAAGGCGCACTCGCCGACGCGATCAAAGACGCGATGAAATTCGCCTTCGGCCGCGAGCCGGTGTTCGTGCGCGAAGGCGGCTCGATCGGCGCAGTGGTCTCGATGGAAAAGATCCTCAAGTCCCCGGTCATGTTCCTCGGCCTCTCGCTGCCGGAGCACGGCTATCACGCACCGAACGAGAACTACGACTGGCAACAGGCCTCAGGCGGGATCGTCGCGTTCGTGAAGTATTTCGAGAACGTGGCGAAGATGGGCCGCCGCTAGTGTCATCCTGAGCGAAGCGAAGGACCTTCCCCGATGCCACGGAGAAGGTCCTTCGCCGTCTTCGCGGCTCAGGATGACACGAGGCGCGCTCCCTCTCGCCGTCCCCTCACCTCACGCCGGCGGCTCCCCCACATACCGCGCCCGCGGCCGGATCATCGCATCCACCGCGTACTGCTCGATCGCATGCGCGATCCAGCCGATCGTGCGGCCGATCGCGAAGAGCGTGAGCGCCGCGCCGCGCGGCAGCGCGAGCGCGCGTTCGAGCGCGACCAGCGCAAAGTCGAGTGTCGGACGCTCCCCCACCACCGCTTCCGCCGCGTCCGCGAGCGCATGCGCGAACGCGAGCTCTTTCGACTTTGCCGGCAACATCTCCAGCAGCAACTGCGCGCGCGGATCCCCTTCCGGATAGAGCGGATGTCCGAAACCGTCGGCCGGCTCGCCGCGGCGCAGGCGGTCCGCAAACGCCGCTCGCAGATCGCGCGCACGGCGCAGCTCATCCCACACCGCCGCCACGCGCGCCGTCGCGCCGCCGTGCTTGGTCCCCTCCAGCGCCGCCAGTCCCGCCAGCACGACCGCGTACGGATTCGACGACGCAGACGCGACGCAGCGGGCGGTGAATGCGGAGATGTTGAGCTCATGATCGGCACAGGCGATGAGCGCGGCGCGCACGAGCTCCGGCGCCTGCTTCGACTTTGCGCCCCAGCCGCGGACGAGCGTCTCCTCCACCGTCGGCGCGAGCTCCTGCGACTCCGCGGCGATGCTGGTCAACAAGTTGACGATCCGCCAGCCCGTCTGCGCGACCTGCTTCGGACGCAGATCGAGCGACAGCGAATCACG
>JALYOB010000593.1:0-656 GCA_030857085.1 Acidobacteriota bacterium
GGAGGCCCTTCGTCGTTCCTGCCGGCTAAACCTTCTGCGCCACAGTCTTCGCCAGCGCGAGATGCTCGCGCAGCACCGGGAGCGTCTTTCCCGCCCAACCTTTGATGTCCGCGTCCGTGGCGGAGGTCGAGGCGTGATCGAACTCCTTCACGTCCTCCTCGTGGTCCGACACCATGTGCTGCATGTACGCCTTGTCGAAATCGGCGCCGTGCAGCGATTGCAGGTGCTCCAGAGCGTCCTTGTGCGGACCGGCCAGCTCCGTCGGGAGCACGAGACCCTTGACCGTCGCGAGCTCCGCGAGCTGCGCGTTCGCCTTCGAATGATCGGCGACCATCCGTTGTGCAAACGCCTTCACATCCGCACTCTGTGCATTCTGTAATGCGAGACTGCCCAATTGCACCTCGGCCAGGCCGCCCATGCCCGCCTTCGAGACGAACTCCTTATCCTCGGGCGTCGAATTGCTGACCGTGCCGCCGCCGGACGCGGTGGTCGTCGCGGTGGCGCTGGTCGTCTGCTGCACCGATTGCACGCTGCCGGTCGTATTCGTCTCCGGCACCCCTTCGCCGCGGTTCGATTCATTGCCGCCGCATGCGGCGAGCAGCGCCACGCATCCGGCCGCGATCCATTTCGTCGTCATCTCGTGAACTCCTTTCGAA
>JALYOB010000593.1:666-3148 GCA_030857085.1 Acidobacteriota bacterium
CAGCGAAACAGGCGTGCAGAACGGGTGCCGGGGCCGCTATCATCGCGGCGGCAATTGGGGTTCGCTTGATCACAATGGAAGAGTTGACTGCCGAAGCGGCGCGTGTGCTTCGCGTGCCGCTGGCGTGGATTGGATTCGTCGATGGCGACGGCGAGCGCATCGTGGCCGCGACCGGCTCGAAGGCGAAGCGCGTTCCGATCGAGGCCTCGTTTGCTGCGCGCATTGCGGAGGCGAATGAGCTGATCGTCGTGCGCGATACGACCGCCGACCCGCGGTTTGCGTCCCATCCGCTGGTGACCGGGCCGCCCAATGTTCGCTTTTATGCAGGCGTGCCGCTGTTCGACAGCACCGGGCGCTATGCGGGTGCACTGTCGGTGCTCGATCGCGCGCCGCGCGAATTGACAGACGAACAGAGCGCGCTGCTGCGCAGTCTGGGGCGCGAGGCGGCGCAGGCGATCGTGCATCAGGAAGAACTGGCGGAGGCGAATGACCGCTTTCGCGACTTCTTCGAACAGACGTCCGATCTCATTCTGAGTCTCGACGCCAATGGCGTGTTGCTGCATGCAAATGAGGCGGCGCATCACGCGATCGGCGCAACGCGCGGGACGCCGCTGGTGCAGGCGGTCGAGCCGGAGCGGCGCGACGAATTGCGGGAAGTGTTCGCGCGCGTCTTCGAATCGGGCAATGCCGAGCGCATCGAGACCGTGTTCGTCACGCCGGGCGGCAATCGCATCACGCTCGAAGGGTGGCTGCGGCCGAAAGTCATTGAAGGAAAGACTGTGCTCGCGCGCGTCGTCTTTCGCGACGTCACCGACCGCAAGCAATTCGAGTCGGAGCTCGGCAACGCGCGCGATGCGGCACTGGAGGCGGCGCGGGCGAAGACGCAGTTTCTGACCAACGTCAGTCACGAAATCCGGACGCCGATGAACGGCATTGTCGGCATGATCGACCTCCTGCTGGCGACGCAGCTCGATGCTGAACAGCAGGACTTTGCGCATCAGGCCCGCGCGAGTGCCGAGCAGCTTCTGTCGATCGTCAACAACATCCTCTACGTCTCCAATCTCCAGGCCGGCTCGCTCGCCTCGGCCACCGTCGACTTCGATCTGCATCGCACGTTGCAGCGCATTGTGGAAGTGATGAAGGTCGCCGCGTTGGGCAAGGATCTCGACGTCGATCTGATTTATGACAGCAGCCTGCCGCCTGTGTTTCGCGGCAATCAGTCGAAACTGCGGCAGGTGGTCTCGAACCTCCTGGAGAACGCGATCAAGTTCACTGAGGCGGGACGGGTGGTATTGAGCGTCTCGATGCAGACGGAGACGGAGAGCCATCGCGTGTTGCGCTTCGAAGTGCGCGACAGCGGAATCGGGATTGCGGACGAAGATCGTCTGCTGCTCTTCGAGCGTTTCTCGCAGGTCGAGGCGACGTCGACGCGCCGCTTTGGCGGCGTCGGATTGGGATTGGCCACCGCGCGGCATCTCGTCGAAACGATGGGCGGCCTGATGGACGTCGATAGTGAGCCGGGGAAGGGCTCGACGTTCTGGTTCACTGTGCCGTTTCCGAAGAGCGTCAGTGACCGGCGGCCCATTGCGTCGTCGGATCTCGATCTCAAAGGAAAGCGCGTGCTGCTCGTCGACCCGCACCCGACCAGCCGCCGGGTGGCGTTGCATTACCTGCAGACGACGTGGGAAATGCGTGTCGACACTGCCCACAATGGGGCGGAGGCGCTGGCGAAATTAGGTTCGGCGGCAATGGGCGATCCGTTCCGTCTGGTGATTTACGGAGCGATGGACGATCTCGAGCCGCTCGCGTTCGCGCGCGCGGTGCGCGGCAACGCTGCCATTGCCGGAACGTCGCTCGTGCAGCTCGTTGCGGGCGGAGGCTCGGTCAATGAAGAAGAGCTGCGCGCGGCAGGCGTCAATGCGTATACGACCACGCCGGTCGGGCAGCGCGAATTGTTCGAGGCAGTCGGCATTGCGCTCGCGCATGAGGCCATCCCGCTGGCGCGGCCGGCCACGGGCGTGCGCAAGACAGACACGAAGCCGATGCGCGTCCTCTCGCTCGACGCGCGGAAGCGTGTGCGCGTGCTCCTGGTCGAGGACAATTTCCTCAATATGAAACTGACCATGAGCCAGCTGCAGAAGCTCGGCTTCGAAGCCGATTCCGTGGCCAATGGACAGGAAGCGCTGGAGGCAACTGAGCGCGAGCGCTATGACATCGTGCTGATGGATTGTCAGATGCCGGTGCTCGACGGCTATCAGGCCACCGCCGAATTGCGGCGCCGGGAACAGAAAGGCGCGCCGCGCCATCACATCATCGCCATGACGGCGAACGCGCTGGAAGGGGATCGCGAGAAGTGCCTTGCGGCGGGGATGGATGATTACCTCGCCAAGCCGACCAGGCATGAGGAACTGGAGAGGGCGCTGGAGAGGTATTTCGGCTGATATGGAGTGCGGCGACGCCAGTCGCCGCTTTTACTGAGAGT
>JALYOB010000159.1 GCA_030857085.1 Acidobacteriota bacterium
CACCCCCTTACCCGTTAAACATCAAATCCAGCAACGGCGCATGAAACAGCTTCGCACTGTCGTACTTCGACAGCGTCTGTGCTTCCCACGCCCAGTTGTTGCCGTCGGCGCGGCCGGTCGTGAAGGCCTGCCGGATGCTCTCCATGTACGCGCGATCGGTCCAGGGGCCGCCCGCTTTCGTGTACGCCCAGCCCTTCGACCACTCCGGCATGACGCGCGCGGCCGTGCCGAAGCGAGTCGTGAACCAGCGCTCCATTTGCGCATAGAAGTCGAACGCGTCCTGCGAGTCGCTGTCGGTCAATACCGTCAGTACGTCGAACCACACGGCCACGTCCCAGCCGTTCTCAATGGCCACGGCATCCTGACTGAGCGAGGAAATGACCGGGCTCTCTGCGCCAGTGGCCGCGATCTTCGACGGATCGTCGAGATTCGTAATGCGAATCTCCAGCGGCGAATTGATCGGATATTTGCCGCGGAATTGAAACTGCTGCAGGAGCGTCTGGAACTGCTGTGTGAAATCGGCGATGGCCTGCTGCACGTCGCTCTTCGTCATCTGCACCGCATAACCGTTTGCAGTGACCCGGAGCGTCGTGTCCCTCACGTAGATCATTGTGTCCTTGGACGGACCCCACAGATCGAGTGCGCTCTGGATACCGGGGATGTTCCCTTCCAGTGCCGCATTGGTGAACGTCGAAAATGCCATACAGAAGGCGGGCGTCAGCCAAGGCTTGCCGCCGAGAATCTCCTTGAGCAGATCGGTGATCGCGAGCGGGAGATTGTCACTGAACGGATAGTTGTACGGCGACGTCACCGCGCGCGAAGAGGACGGCTGTTCGGGCGTATTCGTCCACACCTTCAGCCACGGATTCGGCACCGGAAGCAGAAAAAAGGAAGGGAACCAGATCACCTCCACGCGCCCCGACTGTTGGAGGAAATCGGCCACGCTGTTTTGCGGCATGGGATTGAAGGAAGTCGGTTCCGCGAACAATGTCGAAGCCGCAATATCGACGTGGCTCTGGCAGCGGAGGTTGTAATTATCGACCACCTGCAGCGTCACATTGAGCAGAAACGCGCGTCCGAGGTGGGTGAGGAAGGCTTTGGCGTCGGTGTCGGTGCGCTGGAACGTCTTCGCCACATAGACAGACGGATTACTGGAATCGGTCACGACAGCCGTAAAGGCGAGGATCTGATTGCTCATCGAGCCATAAGAGATGTCCAGATCATCCACCGGCGGCGTGCGGATGGCGGTGCCGTGCGCATTGATTGCCAATACGCCGCCGAGGGTGAGATGGCCCGGTGCTGGGATGTGCGCGAAACTGTAGCCGGAGGCTGCACCAGTGCCGCCGGGCGCCGCCTCGAGCGCTACCATCAGCACGTCCATCGTGACGCCCGTCTGTGCCCAGACCTGAGGCGGCTGTCCATTGGCTGCCGGCGTGACCTGGACGCTGGTCAATGACTGCGTCGTATCGACGAGCAGGATCTTCGCACCCGCAGCCGTATTGGCCGCGACCGTAATCGGCGACCACGTGTGCATGATGCCGCGCGGCCGCACCTGAAACCCCGCCCCCGCCGCCCAGTTACATACGGTGACGACATCCTCTTCATTCCGCGGCTGACATGTCCACAAATCCTCGACCTGAATGGCGAGATCCCAGTTTTTGAACGTCTCCTGAGAGATCGGAATGTCGGTCGGAAACCCCGGCGGGGCTGCTGCAATGGTGTTGGTCATGATGAATTTCTCTCCCGCGAAGACGTTAGCACGTACAGATGCCGAAGGCCAGAAGTAAGGCACAAAAGCGCGGTTGAACGAGGCAGGATTCCGCATGTCCGCGATGCCCGCCGCATCAGCGCCGCGGCCGGAAAAACTCACCTTCCGGGTAGGGATTTCCTTCGCCGCGGCCCTCCTTGACAGGAGGTAGTGAATGCGACAGGTCCAGGTAGTGGCCGTCCTCTGTCTGTTCGTCGTGTCCCTGGTCGCACAGCAACCGTATCCGCCGTCGTTGCAACCGCAGATTCCCTGTAGTCCGCCACCCACGGGCATCGACCCCGCCATGCCGATGAATCAGCCCGATCGCTTCGCATGGGAGCTGTTCATTCAGGTCAATCAAAAAGCCGCGCCGCAGTATCAGCACACGATCACGATCGACACGACCTCCGGCGGCCAGACCCTCGGGCAGACGTCGTTCGTCACCAACAACGCGGTGTGGGAGACGTGGGCGGACGATCCTCTGACCTTCCCGAAGCATCCCGATCCCGCCAACCCGCCGAAGTGGCCCGATGCGCCTTTTGCGAAGAGGCTCCATCCGAAAGGCAAAGGCGGGCACCACACGCACACAGCGGCAGTCGCGGGGCAGATCATTCTCGACACCGGCGGCGAGGAGATTCACCGCAACCGGCCGACGTTCGACTACATCGTCAGGAACGGCCTCTGGTACCAGCAGGGCATCGCCGCGTTCGTGGCGAAGAAAGCGCCCGCGAATTTCCCGGCCGATTCCATCGAGGTCAAAGGCAACTGGATCCGGATCCAGGAAGCGCAGAAGAGCCAGTTCCACTGGAACTACGACCTCCAGGGCCGCCTGTGGGGTCTCGCGGCCATGCACATCAGCTCCAAGGCTCTGCCGAACTGGTTCTGGTCGACGTTCGAGTGGGTCGGCAACGCGGGCCGCTGCGACTACATCGGTTGCCAGGACTGCTTCGGATACACGCCGTCCTACGTGCCTTCGAATACGTGTCCGCCGAACGCCTCCTGCACGTCGATGGTGGGGAAGGTGTATACCGAACCGTCGACGATGACGGCGGGATTGCAGTCGCTCTTGAAGCAAGCGGGCTACACCGGCGAATGGCTGACGCAATTCGGCAATTACCGTCTGAAAGGGTCGATGACGAACTTCACGACGCCGACAGGCCAGCCGATCCTGCTCGGCAATTCCGTCACCGAGTCGTCGTTCCTGCAGACCGCGTCGTGCATGACCTGCCATTCGCGCGCGGCAGTGAACGCGGACGGCTCGAGCGCCTTCCCGTTTTTCGGTGAGGCTCCGTCACTGCCGCTGCAGGCCGGGACTCCGTCGCAGTTCCAGACGCAGCAGACCACGTTCAATGGCAGTCCTGATCCGAACTGGTTCAGCCGGTATACGGAAAATTTCGACGACACGACGAACGTGTTCACCGGAATGGTGACGCCGCTCGCCACGCAGATGGATTTCGTCTGGGCCATTCCGTTCCAGGCGCAGCGGGCCGGCGCACCGACGATCCAGCCGAATACGCCGCCGAAGAAGTGATGTCGACCGAACGCGGTCCGGAGCCTCCGGACCGCGTTCCGGAGTCCGTTCATGCCGACTGCACCCTGGATCAACGTCGAGCCCTCGACCACTCCCGCCGCCATGCTTGGCGAACTGCCGAAGACGCAGGGCAGCGTCGTTTATCCGATTCCCGGCACCGTCGTCCCGCCCGGCGCGACCGGCATCATGGTCTTCGCCTGGTACGCCGTCGCGGGCACGATTGCGCGGCCAGGGTGGTGGCACTTTGCGGTCAATACCGGCAGCGGCGTTGCGAACTGGTTCAGTCTCATGATCGCCGGTGCGGGGGCACAACCGGTCACGCTTTGTAATTCGCAGGAGTTCTGGTTGCCGATGCCCGTCGACGGCGCGCTCACGGTCACGTTTTTCCACGGCGAACTGCTTCCGTCGGCGTGCGCGAGCAGCGTGGAAATCCACGGCTATTCATTGTGAGGTGCCCCTCCCGCCACTGGGACGAGAGGGGCACTTCGCCTACTGGATTTTCCGTTGTGTGCCGTCCATGTAATTGCGGAACGCGGCGCGGCGCGCCTGACCGACGCTCTGAACGGCCGTCTGCGTCTGAGCAGCCGGCGGAACAGGCCCCGGCGCGTTGTAATGAATGACCGCGGGCATGATCGACGGCTTGTTGTTGCCGAAGTCGAGCAGGAAACTGAAATCGGTCCCGAATGCCGACTGTGCCACGCCATGGCAGCCCTGACACCCGCCGATGGTCTGCGGCACGCCCTGCACAGATGACGAGGGCGAGGTCGTCGTCGACTGTTGCATCACGAGGTTCTCGCAGCCGTTCGTCGGCGTGAGCGTTCCGCCGCGCGACTGACCGGCCTTGAAAATCGGTCCGCCGCCCGCGCCGAATCCCGGCCCGGTGAAGTTATTGAGGAACGGGTCGGATTCAATGACGAAGTTCGCCATGAAGTAATTCGGGTTCTTCGTCGTGGCCGCGACCGGGTCCTGCTGCTGCAGACAATTCGCAGTCGTCGGCGGCACTCCGTTCAATGGAACCGGGACGTCGATTGGCCCGGCCTGTACACCGGTGAGCCGGTAATACTGCCAGACCGTATTCGGATTGAGCGACTTGAGCTGCGTCCAGACGTTCTGCGTCACGTTCGTGAGAGTGGCCGGCACGGGATGCATTTCGTTCTTGTTGGACTGCCCTTGCTGGCGTTTCACGAGAACCGGCCCGCGCAGTTCGGTTCCCGGCAGCACCGACACAGGTGCGGTGAGGAAGTACTCCATGTCGGCGGTCTCGACGTCGACCTGCTCGAATGTCGCGAAGATGAATTCGGGATAGTTCTCGGTCTTGTGGATGATGTGCATCCCGATGAGCGCGAACGTGTCGTTGTTGTACGTCAGGGTATTGTTTGGACCGACGTCGTAATAGAGCGCGGTGGCCGTGTAGAAGCGCGACGGATCGTCTCCCTTCTTGAGGCGCCGCCACGCTGTTTTCACCTCGATCGCTCCCTGTGCGCCGTTCGCACTGTTGCTGCCGCACGGGAGGCAGATCGCCTGGCCGGGAGGGCAGCTGCAGCGGGAGGTCTGACCGGCGTAGTAGAGGTATGGCGACTGGTTGATGCTGGCCGTGACGGCGCTCTGCGCCTGTGCGAGGAGGCCGCCGCTCGGGAGCGGTCCGCCCGAAGAAGTGCAGTTCGGATAGCTCTGCGCGCGCCCCTGCTGAATCACGCTGGCGGGTGCGCAGTTCTGCTGCATGCCGTAATTGGTCCGCAGGTACTCGTACTCGTCGCGGTTGACTTTGACCTGGAAGAGGACGAGCTCTTTCGGACTGCTTTGATTCTGGTATTGCCCGTAAATGTTGCACGAGCCGATCTCGCTGTCTTCATCGAGATTGTTCCAGAGGTTGTTCACGGGCGGAGTGCTCCCGCTGCCTGCAACCGGCGGGTTGAAATAGCTGTACTGCGGAAGGCCGAGGTCCTGCCAGGCGGTGACCAGCGGCCCGTTGGGGCGCAGCTCGGTCGTTTGCGCGTAGGTCTGCCAGACGAGCGGATTGGGGAACGATGGAGTGGCGGAGCTGTAGTTCCAGTTGGGATCGGGAAGCCCGCGCTGGTTCGTCGCGCTCGGCGGATGGTTCGCGTCGACCGACGCTTTCCACTGCAGCGCCAGAAACTCCTGCCAGGCGAATTTCGCCGCCTCTTCCAGCGACGCACCCGCCTTGAGGTCGTTCGGCGGCGTCATGGTGATGTTGAGATACGGAGGCGGAGGCGGTGGTGGTGCTTTCGTGTGCTTCTGTTTTTTCACCGTCTGCGCGGTCACCGTCGCCACGAGACACAACCCGACGATCATCACTACTTTCCGGAATCGCATAGACCCTCCCCATTTCGGTTTGAAGTTTTCTGCCGCGGAATTGTTGGAGTACAGCGATCTTGAAGGGGAGGCGGCAGTATGTCGAATGGACGGAGGTGTCGTTCAGGAATTCCGCAGCAAGGCAGCAACCCCGTGACGCGATCGGCCCCGTGCGGTCAGTGCGTTGCTGTGTCAGTCACGTTCGTTGATATAAACGTGGAATGCCTTCCGGCGGCGCCGCTCTGCGCGTGTTCGTGAGCTCGACTCGCGATGACCTCCTCGCCGAGCGGGGGGCGGTCGAGCACGCGCTGCATCGCATGCGCGACACGGAATTCGTCGGCATGGAGTACTTCGGGGGGAGCGACGAAAGCGCGCGCGCAGTGTCGCTCGCACGCCTCGACGATTGCGGTCTGTACGTCGGCATCATCGGCCGGCGATACGGATCCGGCATCACCGCTGACGAGTACCGCCGCGCCTGCGAGCTCGAGATCCCGCGGCGCCTTTTCCTCACCGCGGACGCGTCGCCGATCGAAGACGACCCGGAGCAGCAGGCGCGTCTCGCGGATCTGCGCGCGAAGGTCACCAGTGAAAACACCTGCCAGTTCTTCAATGATGCTGGCGATCTCGCGGCGAAGGTCGTCACTGACGTGCACGAGTGGCTGCGCGAGAATGTTTACGACGCCCGGCTGCGCAGAGCCGGCTTTGCGGCCGTGTTCGCGGACGCATATCTGCCGCCGCATCGTGTGTATGACCGCCTCGACCTCGAGCGCTTCACGGGCCGTCAGTGGCTGGTCCATGCGATCGATGACTTTCTCAGCCGCAACACGAGCGGGTACTTTGTTCTGGAAGCCGAAGCGGGGTTGGGGAAGACGGCGTTTCTCGCGCAACTCGTGCGGGAACGGCATTGGCTGCATCATTTCGTCGAGCTGGCCCGCGGCCACGATGGCGTGCAGCACGGGCTGAAGAGCCTCGCCGTACAGCTCATCGTCGAGTGGCAGTTGACATTCGAGGGTGCGCCGCCGGACGTCGCGCGTCCGGATTTCCTCGAGCGGATGCTCTTCGCCGCGGCCGCAGAGCGCGACCGCCGTGCACCCGGCAGCCGGATCGTGCTCGTCATCGACGGTCTCGACGAATCGGCGGCGCCGTTCGGCCAGAACGTGATGGGGCTGCCGCGCGCGCTGCCGCCGGGCGTGTTTGTGATCGTGGCATCGCGGCCGGTCGACTACACGCTCGTCACGGACGCGCCTCGTCTGGCGGTGCGCATCGACCGCACCGGCGAGGCCAATGTCGAAGACATGCGCGCCTACCTGCGCACGGTCGGCAGAGGCGAAAAAGTGTCGGCCGTCCTCGCGGAAAGCGGCATCGCCGTCGAGGAGTTCGTGGCGACGCTGCTCGACCGCAGCGATGGTGTCTGGATCTATCTGCGCTACATCGTGCAGGAGCTGGAGCGCGGCGAACGGCGTCCACTCGATCTCGCGAAATTGCCGAACGGCCTCTGGTCGTACTACGCCGAGTACTGGCGCGCGCGGCGGACGCAGGCGGACCGGGATTCGCTGCAGTTGCCGCTGCTCGCGGCGCTCGCCGCCGCGCAGGAGGATGTCTCGTCGTCGATGCTTTGTGCGCTCGCAGGCGTACCGGCAGGTGCGCGGGTCGAGCGATTGCTCGAGGAGTGGCGGCCGTTCCTCGCGACCAGCAACATCGACGGCGAGCGGCGTTACCGCTGCTATCACGCCAGCCTGCGCGAATTTCTCCACGGCGAAGGGGATGCTGCTGGATTGCCGGAGGGCGAGCGGCGCTTCGCCGAATCACTCGAGGAGGCGACGCGCGCGGCACACAATCGCATCGCGGACCGCGCGCTCGCGGCGTGGGAATGGCCGTCGCTCGCGGGACTCCGCGATACCGCGCGGCGCGATCTCGATCGCGGCTACGCGCTGCGGCACGTCGTCGCGCATCTCGTCCGCGCAAACCGCCTCGGCGATCTGTCGCGGCTGCTGAGCGCAACGTGGAGTCGCGGAACGGAAAAGCAGAACGTCTGGTATCTCGTGCACGAGCAGAGGCACGATCTCGCCGGCTATCTCAGCGACATCGAACGCGTCTGGCAGTCGGCAGAGGCGGCGTCGCAGGCGTCGATTGCGCGGAACGAGCCGGCGACGACGGTGACGCTCGAGCTCCGCTGCGCACTCCTCGCGTCGTCGGTCCGCTCGATCGCCGAGCTGGTGCGCCCGACACTGCTCGCCACGCTCGTCGAGCGCGGCGTATGGACGGCTCTCCATGCGTTCACCTACGCCGCGTCGATTCCCGATTGGGACACGAGACTTCTGGCCATCGCCAGGCTGATGCCGCTGCTGCCGGCGGAGCTGCGCGGCCGCGCGCTTCGTGAGGCCGTTGCGGCAGCGGGGTGGAGCGAGACCGATACGTTTGCCGCGCTTTCCGACGCGACGCCGCCGGACCTGATCGATGCAATCGTTCAGCAGGAGCTCGAGCTCGGCCGGACCGCACCGACGCTTGCCGCGCTCGTCCCGCGTATGGCGGAGACGACGCTGGCGACGTTTCTCGAGACGGTACGGGCGGGGGCCGAATCGACGCACACCGACGTGCTCACCGCGCTGCTGCCGCGCGTGGACGCGGCGGATCGCGAGTGGATCCTTGCCCGCCTTTGGGAGGAGACGGAACGCCCGGCGTACCTGGTGACGAATCGTGTGGAGCTTCTTCTCCGATTGTCTGATTTCGTGTCGAGCGACGAGCGCGATGCTCTGATTGCCGAGGCGCTGCGCAACGCGCGCGAGGCGCCGGATGACGGGAGCTGCGCAAAGGCGCTCGCGGCAACGTTGCCGTACCTGAGCGGCCGGCAGCGTCTTGCCGTTGCGAGGGAAGCCATCGACGCTGCACGCAAAGAAGTTTTATGGACCGACCAGGTTCTGTCCGAGC
>JALYOB010000160.1 GCA_030857085.1 Acidobacteriota bacterium
CAGCGACGTCTGCCGGCAACTACTCTTCAGCGACGATTTTCAGGGAGATGTGACGTTCACTATGAACCGACTCCGGCGACTGCCATCGGGGCACGCGCTCGAGTTGCGTCTGCCCGGCGGCACGGTGTCGCCCGGCGGCGAGCCTGTGACGGCGTCGAACAAAGATCGCTTCGACCTCTGTCTGAAAACCTCCAAACGCGCGCCGTCGTCGACCGCGTCGGGCGAGCTGTGGGTCGAGCTGCGCGTCTCCGGCAGCGACGCAGCAGAGCACCGCGTTCCGGTGAAGCTGCGCTGGAAGGTGCACGGCCTCACGTTCTGGCAGCGATGGGGAACGCTGATCCTCGCGATCATTGGCGTGCTGCTGCTGTTGTTCATTATCGCCGGCTACATCGTGCCGCAGCGATTTCAAGGCGGACTGGCGGTGGTGTTCGTGCCCGAGCGCGACGAGCTCGATGAGCAAATCCCGCAACCGCTGAAGCAGTGGCGCGGTGTCGGAATCGGTTTCTACCGCAACGCCCGCGCGTTCCTCCATCCAGACTTCCGCCTGTCCGGCAATGCGCACGGCGCGATCGCGTCGCTGCACGCCGAAAAAGCGGGCGCGCGCGTACTGCCGGGGCGCGGCATGTCGCTCTTCCGCGAGACGCTCGGCGCCGACTGGGAGATCGTTCCGGCCGACGGACGCCGCGCGCGCGGCGGAGACGTCTACCGCATCGGCGAGCGGGGCCCGTACTTTCGGATCGCGACGCGGGGGCTGGCGTGAGACGGCGGCTCGCGGCGATCGTCCTGCTGCTGCTTGCGGCGTCTGCGCGCGCGGACGTGCACAGTCACGTGCGCGTCGTGCTCGACCTGTCGCAGTCGATGCGGAGAAACGATCCCGGACGGCTCGCGATCCTCTCGACGATGCTCCTGCACGACCTCGCGCGCCCGAACTCGACGCGCGGCGACAGCTTCCGCGTGATCCCATTCGATCTCGACTGGCGCTGGCAGGATCCGAATGCAGCGCCGCCGGCGAGCACACAGCCGCGCATCGAGGCGGCGTTCGGCCGTCGCAAGGAGTTCGTCGGCGCCTTGCAGAACCTGCCGTACGAGGCGCGGATGACCTACTTCTATCCGGGCCTCGCCGCCGCGCTCGCAGAGCTCGAACAAACGGAGGCGGCGACGCAGGACGTGCGCGCGATCGTGCTCGTTACGGATGGTGTTCCCGAGGCCGCGACACGCGATGCGGAGCTGCGGCGCATCCGCGAAGAGCTGGGTCCACGGCTCGAGCGCGAGAGCATCCGCCTGTACGTCCTTGCGTTCGGCGCGGAGGCGGACCGCAATCGCGAGTTCTTCGACAGGATGGTGCACGCGCCGTCGAACGCGTCGCTCGGCGAGTTCTTCGTGGATGCGCAGGGGACGCGGCTCCTCACGTTCATGACCGAGATTTTCTCGCGCAGCTTCGGCTACTCGCCCGATCCGCCGCGCACGTTACCGGGAGTCACGTCGGTCGATCTGGAAGCGAGCATTAGAGCGGAGCGTGCGGCCATTGCTGTGTTCTCCGGGACCCCACAGCCGCCGGCGCTGCGGCTGACTGCGCCGGCGCAGGGAACGCTGAATGCGCCCGAGGCGGTGCAAAGCGCGGCGACCCCGGGCGGCAGCTACTCGCTCCTGTGGGTGCTGTCGCCGTCGCCCGGGATGTACGGGCTCGACTCCGATGAAACGCAGGGGCAGGTCGCGGTGCTGCGCCCCGCGCGAGTGTCGCTCGAGATCGCGCCTGCTCCACCGCTCAAGCAGGTCGAGCGTGCGCTCGCCGAGACGCCGTTTCCGCTGCGCGTCGTCGTTCGTCCGCTCGGCGGCGTGCAGGGCGACCCCGGACCGGTCGACCTCTCGTTCCGGACCGCGGGCGAACGTGCGATGCGCGACGGAAAGCCCGGCCATGTCTGGTCCGACGACTTGCGCGCTCCACAATCGGCCGACGGCACGCCGGGACCGAACGGCCGCACTTACGACATCGTCGCAAACTTCGCGGCGAATCCGCGCAACCCCGGCGAGATGTACGTCGGCTACGTCGAGATGTGGGCGAAGCGACGCGAGGCAGCGATCGGCTGGCTGGAGGGCGTCAGCGCGCATCGCGTGGAGGTGTATCCGCGCCTCGCCATCGCGCCGGTGCCTCTGACGTCGTATGCATCGCCCGTCGCGCTCGAGCGCCGCCAGCAAGCCTGCACGAGTTTCTCGTTCGCGCTCACCGCGGGGCAACTGCCGCATCCCGACAAGCCGTCTTATCCCGTCCGCGGCTTCGTGGTCGCCGATCGTGCGGTGCTCGATCGCGAACTGTACGAGGCGTCGTTCACGCTCGACGGACATTCGATCGACGCGGACGGCAGACCGTCGCCGCAGCCGGGCGTCTGGTCGAAAGGGCGTGCGCTCGCGCCGGCGGAATTGCTCGGTACGCACACGTTCTGCGTCAAGATCGGCAAGCCGAAAGCGGCCGACCCGCGGCGGCCCGTCGATGTGAAAGTCGCGGTCACGCTCGGCGAGGCGCCGTACGACGAGTTCGACGTCATCCAGCCATTCACGCTGCGGGTGCCGGTCGCACCGCCCACGTTCCTGCAGCGCTGGCGCGCGCTGCTCATCGGCGGCGCGAGCATGCTCAGTCTCTTCGCGCTGCTCTGGTATTCGCGCGATCGCCCATCACTGCCGCCGGACCTCGGCTACGCGGTGGCGAGGGAGAGCTCCGCGGCTGCACTCGTGCCGTGCACATTCGACGAGCGGCCGGCGCTGGCGCGTCTGCTCGGCTGGGTATCCGACAGTGCGGTCGTTCCGCCGGGCGAAGACCGCGCGCTCGCGCGCGTCCGCCCGGCTGGCGAGGAGCTGTTCCGGCTCAAGCCCGCGCGCGGCGTGCAGGTCGAGACGTGGAATGGCGGCGAGCCGGTCGCTCTCGACCGCGGCCTGGCCACCATCGGCGTGCAGCGCACGTATCGCCTTCGCGCGCCGGGCGGCACCTACCTCTTCCGGATGGAGTACCGATGAGACGCGCCATCCTCGGTGTGACCGTCGGGACGCTCGTCTTCACCGTTGCGCAGTTGCGCGCGGCCGAGCGTCATCTCGCGATCATCGTCGACACGTCGGGCTCGATGGAGATGGCCGACCGGCAGCGCTACACCGTGCAACTCTCGCAGGTGCTGTCCGACCTCACCGATGACAGCGATGCGTTGTCGGTGATCGGCATGCCGGACGATCTCTGGCTCTCGCTCTGCTCGGCCGGGGCGTCACAGTCACTCGTGCTGCAGCTCGATCCCACGAATCGGGCGGGCTTCAAGCAGGCGCTCGATCGCGCGATTCAGTTCGACACCGGGACGTACTTTGCGGCTCCGGTGCGAACGGCGATCTCGCTGCTGCCGCACGATCCGAAAACGCGCCGCATGCTGCTCGTCATCGCCGACTCGGGAGGTCTCGGCGCATGCGAGGCGGATCTGACGCGCGAGCTGCAGGAGCTGAAACGTGACCGCGTCACGATCGCGGCGATCAACATCGGGAGCAGCAGCGGCGCGTTCGACACGAATCCTGCGTTCGACTTCACCACCGCCGCACTCGACGCGCAGGGGCTCATCGCGGCGGTCGCGCAGGTCTACCAGCGTTTTCTCGGCGCGAAGCAGGTCCAGACCGGAACGGTCCGCGGCGACGTGGAGGTGGAGATCGCGCCGTTCGTCAGTGAGGCCTTTCTGGTCGTCGCGGCCGATGGGCCGATCGGCGCGCTCGTCGAGGCGGGCGCGAATCCGCCTAAGAAATCGATCGATGTCAATCATCGCGGCGGTGGCTCGACGCTCGGCCTCGACGGCGTTCTCCGCGGCTACCGCATTGTTCGCATCGACCAGCCGGCCGCGGGGCGCTGGCGCTTCCGCGCTCCCGGCGTGGCGGGAAACGCCGGCTGGATGCTGCTGCAGGACTCGTCGATCGGCGCGCGGCTCATCTCACCGCCGAACGTCGCGAAAGGTGTCGCGATGCCGCTCGAGCTCGAGCTCTTCGACCAGCGAACGGGCCAGCGGATCGCCGACACGTCGAAGCTGCCGGGCCTGCAGGTGTCGGCGGAGATCGACGGCCGCTCTGTCGCGTTTCGCGATCATGGGCAAGGTGGCGACCGGCAGGCACGTGACGGCGTTCTCACCGCCACGACGACGTTCGCAAACAGCGGCGAGCAGCACCTCGACGTGCATCTGCAAAGTGACTTCCTCGATCGTCGCGTGGCCGTCTCCACGCGCGTGATCGACGCGGCGTGGCAGCTCGACATTCAGTCGCCGAAACGTGCGGAAGTCGACCGTCCAGTCACGCTCGCGGTCGCGCTGCGCGCCATCGGTCCGGCCACGGCGCTCGACGCTCCGTCGCACATCGCGGTGCTGACGGGCGGACCCGCGATCGAGCTGCGCGACGACGGCAAAGGGGCCGACCGTCAGGCCGGCGATCGCGTCTACAGCGCATCGTGGACGCCCCGGGACACGGGGCGGCTGCAGCTTGCGTACGCGGCGCAGGGCGGCAGCACGACGCTCGAAGCGACGGCGCCACTCGAAGTGATCGGGCGCGTGCGTTTCGGCGCGGCCGTGCCGATTGCGTTCGGCCGGCTGAAAAGCGAATCCGAGGCGGACGGGCTGCTCGACCTCCGTTCGGCGGACGTGCGCGGCGCGTTCGACCTGCAGATCAGCACCCCGTTCCGGAGCAGCCGTTCGGCGCTGGAGATCGACATGGGCAAGGGATGGGTGGAGCTCGATGCGACTCCGCGGACGCTCCGGCTCGAGGAGCGTGGTCCGCGCACGTGGCGCGTGCGGTTGCGCGCGGGCGAGTGTCCCGCGGCGCATCCTGCCGGGCGGCGATTCGAGATCGTACTCGCCGGCACCGGTGCGAACGGACGCCCGATCCGAACGAACATCCCCGTCACCGCGGAGATCGTCGCCGATCCCTGGCTGCACTGCTGGTGGCCGGTGCTCGCGCTGGCGGCGGGATGCTTCGCGTCCGGCGTCGTCTTTCACGGCTACTGGTCGCCTTCCCGTTTTCCGGAGCGCCTCGGCGTCGTCCTCTCGCCGGAGGAAGACATCAACGAGGGCTTCTTCCATCCCATCCGCGGGCAGCGCGGGACGCGCAGCGGCTTCTATCGCGACGCGCGCGTCTACATCTGTCAGGACTTCCGGCTCGAAGGCAAAGCGCGGAACGCGCTCGCGCGCCTGCGCGCGGATCGTCAGACCGTGCGCATCGAGGCCGCTCCCGGCGCGTCGCTCTGGCGCCAGAACGGGGACGGCGTGTGGGAGCAGATCCCGCCCGGTGAGTCGAACGCGCGCTACGGCGATCTCTATCGAAACGATCACGGAACCCTCTTTTTTCAAGTGCGAAACGCATAGGAGAGTGAGATGCACGAAGAGTTCAGAAGCGCACAGGGAACGATCAGTCCCACCCTTTTCATCGGCCTGGGCGGTGTCGGATCGCGGATCGTCGATCGGATCGCCGGACGCGCCGCGCACCTGCCGAACTGGGAGGCGCAGTTGCGGCCGTTGACGAGCTTCGTGTCGATCGACACGAACGAGCTCGATCAGCACAAGCTGCGCAACATCCCCGAAGGCAACCGGCTGCACATCGCCGGGTTCGACAAGCCGAAGGCGATCGAGCATTACCGCGCCTCGCAGGATGCGCAGGCGTTGCAGTGGCTCGACCCCGGTTACCAGCCGCGCGCCGGGATCAAGGCGGGCGCCGGTCAGATCCGCGTCGAGTCCCGTCTCGGGTTCTTCTACCACTCGCTCGAGATCCGGCAGCGGCTGCACGAGCTGGTGCAGGAGAGTCTTCGTCCGAACATCACCTGGCGCCAGTCGGATCCGCCGAAATACAACGTCTATCTCTTCTGCACGCTGGGCGGCGGCACCGGCTCGGGGAGCTTCCTCTCCGCCGCATATCTGATCGATTCCGTCGTGCGCGAGCAGCACTGGCAGACGCGGGTGATCGGGAATCTGCTGCTCTCGACGCTGATGATCGACAAGGTCGGTCCGGAACTGCACCCCGACATTCACGCCAACACGTACGCCGCCCTCAAAGAGCTCGAGCACCTCACGAAGCTCGACTACAAGGAAATCAAAGACACGGGCCGCGTTGCGGAGGACTTCGTCTTCTGCCGCGACGAGAACAACCGCACCGTGCAGCAGGTGCAGACGCTGCCGATTTTCATGTCATTCATCTTCGACCGGCCGCCGCATTTGTCGCTGCCGGATCCGGAGGCCGCGATCGCCGACGCTGCGTTCCTGCAGGTCTTCACGCCGATCATCGACAATCTCGCCGGTGAGCTCGACAACTACGAGAAAAATCAGACGGAGCTGACGAAGTTCCCGGGCGATCTGAAGCACGTGGGGCAGGGCTACACGAAAAACTGCGGCGCGTACGGCGCCGTGGCGCTCGTGCTGCCGGGTAAAGACCTGCTCGAGTACTGCGCCGCGCGCTTCGCCGCGCAGGCCATCCGCGGCCAGATCACCTTCAGCGTCGACGGCACCAATCCCGCCGACGACCGTGCGCGCGCGCTGGCGAAGCTCGCGGTCGACTACGCGAATCCGAAGTTCCTGAACATGGCGGATGAAGACCGCGAGCGCGTCATCCACGAGTCCTTCGTCGCCTCCGTTCAGGAGATGGCGCGGCAGGACGAGAAACAGGAGCTCCTCAGTGGTTTCTGGTACCGCCTGGTCGAATCGGCGGACGAGGGACGGCAGTCGGGCGTCGACGACCAGGGGCAGCCGGTCCGCGGCGAATCGCAGGCGCGCATGGTCGAGCGGAAGCTCGAGGAGTCGCGTCGCGATCTGCTGAACAAAGTCTCGATCAAAGAGCGGGCGTTCGTCTTCCACCGCGAGGGGGTGAATCAGTACGTCGAGCTGGTCAGCCGTCTTCTCGACGAGCTCCGCGCGGCGCGGCAGATCGTCGACGAAGGAATGCGCGGGCTGGAGACCGAGGCGACGGAAGGGGAGGTGATCGGCGATCTGAAGCTCGATCCGATTGCCGAGCGCTATCTGATCCTGCGCCTGCTGGCGAAATGCGAGACCGCGTGGCTGCCGGACGCGCAACAGCAGCTCGAAAAGGCGCGGCTGCACGATGTCAGTAACCCGAAGGTCCGCGAGCGGCTCGATGGCTACTACGAGACGCTGCGCGAGGCGGCCGCAAAGCGCGGCCTGTTCAAAGGCGATCAGGAGTTTCTCCGCATCCGCGATGAGGCGCAGGAGTACTTCCGCACCGTCGCCAACGCCGCGCGGAAGATGTTCGATGCCGAGATCCGGCTTCGCCAGTTGCGCGGCCTGCTCGCGTACCTGCAGCAGCGCTCACGCCAGTACGCGCGCATCGCCACGCGCATGGACGTGCTGGTGCAGGAGCTCGAGCGCGAGGCCGAACGGCTTCGCCGCGGCGAGACGGCCATCGTCGCGCCGCTGGCGCTGCGCGTCGAAGTGTTCGAGACGCTGGACGAGCCGCGCCGCCGGATCTGGGATCAGGTCTATCACGCGATGTTCGTCGAAGGCGGCCGTTATCTGGCGACGTTCGACCGGCAGCTTCTCGCCGAGACGATCACCCGCGAGCTGAAGCCGGTCGTTCGTTCCGACGGCTCCGTCGTCGAAAAGTCCGTCGACGAAACGGTCGCGGATCTGCGCCGCGCGCTGCGCGATCTCGGGCGCGACCGCATGCGTCCGGTGATCTTCGGACAAATCGGCCAGCCGGGGCTCGACGTCGTGAGCGGCCTCGAGCTCGAGGCGCGGCTGGTGCTGCAGCCGAAGAAACAGCCCGGCGAGAGCGTCACGCAGGACGAGATCGACACGTATCGCGACAAGAAGTTCCGCGCGCTCGCGCAGCTCGCGGGAGTGCTCGCGCGCGTCGCCTCGACCGAGGCCAAAGCGCTCGATGACGGCGTGCAACCGAATCGCACGCGGCAGCTCATTCACAGCTTCGGCGAGGACGGTCATTCCACGCCATTCGTGACGCGCCTGCAGTCGATCCTCGGCGTGCACGGTACGCAGGTGAAGCCCGACTCGTGGCACGACCCGCGGCTCATCATCGTGCACGACGTCGCGTTTCCGATTCCGCTCTACTACATCGAGCCGGTCACGGCGGAGATCGAGAAGGCGTACCTGCAGCGCGCCGGCAACAAGCGCCGGCCATACAACCTTCACACCGCGTTCAAATGGGAGAAGTCGCTGCCCAATCTGAACCCGAAGGAGTCGCAGATCTCGACGGGCTGGGCGTTGCAGATTCTCGCCGACGGCCTGCTCACGCGCGTCATTCGCCGGCGGCGCGAAGACGATTCCTGGGTGTGGTACGACGAGTCGAAACAGCCGTTCGAGGTGCTTGGATCGAGCCTCGCCGCCGCACTCTACAGCCTCGGAGAGATTCATCGTCTCGACAGCCTGCACGAGCGGCTGGAGAGCGATCTCCGTCGCGTTCACGAATCGATGGATGCAGAGGCGGAGAGCAGAGAGCGCGCAAAACTGCAGGACATCCTCAAAGGCTTCGCGCAGGAGAAGGA